>PMIP01000031.1 GCA_003158295.1 Chloroflexota bacterium
CGCAGGTCCTCGCTGATCTTGATCAGGTCGACGGCGATGCCGCGCAGCGCGGCCGAGACCTCGAGCATCGGGCGCATGGAGTGGGTGGCCTGGACCAGGTGCTCGGCGCCGCGAAGGGGGTGCCCCGTTTGCTCGGCTAGATAGCGGACGACGAGATCGATGTACTCGGGTTCGGCGTTGAGACCGGTGCCCACCGCGGTCGCCCCGATGTTCTGCTCGGCGATCGAACCGGCGGCGGTCTGGAGGCGATCCAGCCCGCGGCGGAGCGTCAGCGCGTAGGCGGCGAACTCCTGGCCCAGGCGTATCGGCACGGCGTCCTGCATGTGCGTTCGACCGGACTTGATGACGTCGTCGAACTCCCGGGCCTTCTGCTCGAAGGCGCCGATGAGCTCCTCCGCGGAGCAGCTGTAGTCGCGGATCCCATCGAGGGCGGCAATTCGCATCGACGTCGGGAAGACGTCGTTGGTGGATTGGGCCATGTTGACGTGGTCGTTCGGGCTGACGACCGAGTAGTCGCCGCGCTTGCCCGAGCCGACACCGCTGGCGTGGAGCAGCTCGATGGCCCGGTTGGCCAGCACCTCGTTGGCGTTCATGTTGTGGCTCGTGCCGGCGCCGGCCTGGAACGGGTCGATGCGGAAGTTGTCGATCAGCTCACGCTGCTTGGCGGCCCGGGCGGCCTCGAAGGCTGCGTGCATGGGATCGGAGGGCCGGCCGGGCTCGATGTCGTCTGGGTCCTCGGCGCACGGTTCGGTCGGACAAAGGATCTCGTCTGCGGCCTCCACGATGGCGTTCCCGAGTTGCCGGGGCAGTCGGCCGGTGGCCATGTTGGCCCGAGCCGCCGCCTTCTTCACCTGGACGATCGCACGGACGAGCGCCGGATGCGGCCGCGCGCCCGAGATCGGGAAGTTGTGGATGCCGCGGGCGGTCTGGACGCCGTAGTAGGCGGAGTCGGGGACCTCGAGATAGCCCAGCGGGTCCTTCTCGATTCGGAAGCCGGCCCGGGCCGTTGGGGGAGCGGCGGGGTTCGTGGGGGCCGGTTTCGGCTGGCCTTCGGCGGGGGTCATGGCGGTTTGCTCCTGGCTCGAAGCGGATGCCGGCCTTTGGCGGAGCGGGACGCCGGCGTGATTCGATTCTATAGCCGCCGGATCGCGATTCGGTGGCCGCGCGGTCGCGCAGTGCGGATCGCCGGTCCGCCTCGCGCGACGGACCGTGACTCAGGGGGCGGCCCTCATATCCTCTCCAGGTCTACCGTAGCGAGCCGCGGCTCGCCCTGCCCGCCCCGATACGTCCCCCGGAGGTGAGCCCTATGCCCTCGCTGGTGCCGCTCTTCCTGACGATTCACATCCTGACCGCTATCGCGGCCTTCGGCCCGGTCTTCGTCTTCCCGATCATCGCTCGCATGGCCGCCGTGGAGCCCCAGCACGGCCTCTTCGCGCTACGGCTCACTGACACGATCGAGAAGCGGCTAACGATCCCCCTCGCGCTGACGATACCGGTCAGCGGCGGTCTTCTCGTCTGGTCGGAGGGGATCAGCCTCTCTAACGCGCACTGGCTCCTGACGGCGATCGTCCTCTACGTCGTGGCCATCTCGTTCGCCATTCTGATCCAGGTTCGAACGGTCGATCGAATGATCGAGCTGGCGACCCAGCTCGCGGCAGGCCGTCCCGCCATGGCCGCGGGTCCCGGCGCCGCGCTCGCGACCGCCGCCACATTGCGGGTCGCCGGCGAGCCCGACCCTGCGGCCGAGATGAAGTCGCTCGGAGCGCGGGCTGCGCGCGGCGGCATCTTCCTGACCATCCTGGTGGTCCTGATCGTCTCGTTGATGGCGGGCAAGCCCGCGATCTAGGCGGCGCTTTCGATCATCGACGTCCGGAATCGCGCGCTGTCCTGAGGTCCGGCCTCGCCACTCCCAACGGCCTTCGAATCCAGACCCGCCCGGAGAGACCGGTACATTCCCGACTTCCCGAACCGGTATATTGCGGGGACCGGCCGCTGGCGCATGCAGTGGTCTGGACAATCCGTAACCAGGCGACCAGGCGCCGTGTGCCCCGGTCGGCCCGGTCTGGCGCCCCAGGACGGAGGAGGTCCGGCATGACGCAGCAACAGGCTCCCAAGACTCGCGAGGAAGTCATCCGGCAGGACGTTCACGACCTCCATCGCCTGGGTTATGCGCAGGAGCTCTTCCGCA
The DNA here is from genome assembly GCA_003158295.1 of Chloroflexota bacterium. Classification (GTDB taxonomy): domain Bacteria; phylum Chloroflexota; class Limnocylindria; order Limnocylindrales; family CSP1-4; genus Fen-1039. Next base: position 2,189 of record PMIP01000031.1, read on the forward strand.
CGATGGGCGGATTCTCCAACTTCGCCATCAGCTTCACGATCATTTCGATCCTGACCGGCGCGGTCATCCTGTTCGACTACGGCCTGGCATGGGGCGGCCCGGCCGCCAGCACTCTCGGCTGGCCGCTCGTGTCCCTCTTCACGCTGCTCATCGCCGCGTCCATGGCGGAGATCGCCTCCGCCTATCCGACCGCGGGCGGCCTCTACTACTGGTCGAGCCGGATGAAGAACAAGGACTGGGGCTGGTGGACCGCCTGGTTCAACCTTGCCGGTCAGATCGCGATCGTTGCCGGCATCGACTTCGCCGCCGCTTCGTTCGTGAACTCGGGCATCGTGACCCCGATCCTGTCCAACTTCGGGATCGCCTACGGCAACGGATCGCCGATCCTCGGGTCGACCCTCATGAACGGCCAGCTCCTGACGATGGCCGCCCTACTGGTTATCCAGCTGATCCTCAACATCGCCGGCATCAGGATCGTTGCGCTCCTCAACGACGCTTCGGTGTGGTGGCACATCGGCACCGTGGCAGTCATCGTCGTGGCTCTCTTCCTCATCAGCTCCGGCAAGGCCCACTCGGCCCTGAGCCCGTTCACGATCGCCCCCCAGGACACGGCAGGCGGGGCTTCGGTGTTCGGCGGCGCGCTCAGCCTGGGCCCGGCGATCGGATACGCTCTGCCGTTCGCGTTCCTCTTCTCTCTGCTTCAGGCGCAGTGGACGTTCACCGGCTATGACGCCTCAGCGCACGTCGCGGAAGAGACCGTCGGCGCCCGCCTATCGAGCGCCTGGGGAGTCTTCATCTCGGTCGCCGTCTCAGCCGTGGTCGGCTATATCGTGCTTCTGGGCCTGGTGACGCACCTTCCTCCTCTCGACCAGGTCTTCAACGCCAGCTGCGTCGCCGCCCCAACGGGGCTCTGCAGCCAGTACTACGGCGGCACCGCGGTCGTCTTCTCGACCCTCACATACAACCTGGGTTCTCTGGGTGACTGGCTTGGTGCCGCGATCGCGATCGCGATGAGCTTGTGCGGCCTGGCCTCGGTCGCAGCCGCCGGGCGAATGCTCTTCGCCTTCAGTCGCGATCATGGAGTGCCCGGGTCGCCCTGGTTCAGGAAGGTTTCGCACCGCTTCCGAACTCCCGCAAACGCGATCGTCGCGATCGTCGTGTTCTCGTATCTGCTGACCAACGCCGCGTTCATCTTCGGCAGCTACGCGGCGATCGCCATCGTTACCGCGATCAGCACGATCGCGCTGTATTGGGCTTACGGCGTGCCGATCTTCCTGGGCGTGTTCGGCAAGCAGGAGTGGCGCGAACACGCCGTCTGGAGCCTCGGGCGCTTCTCGAAGCCTATCGCCATCGTCGCCTGCCTTTGGATCGTGGTGATCTCGGTCCTGTTCCTGTGGCCGACCTCCGGCAACGCCTTCACATGGCTTGCCTACGTGGTCTTCCTCGGCTTCCTGCTCGTGTACTACTTCGCGTGGGCACGCCGCCGCTTCAAAGGCCCGATCGTCGAGGTTGGGGAAGCCGAGTTGACCGAGATCGAACGCGAGTTCGAGCATGCCGCCGAGGAGCTCGGCGAGGCCGGAGCCTAAGCGACTCGTCCCCGATGGGTCACCTGGGCGCGACGCGGCGCGGCGAGGCGAGGCTCCGGCGCGGACCTACTGGCTGGAGAAGCTCCCGAAGTAGTCCTTGAGCTGGCCCTTTGCCTCCCAGCCCACCAGGACGATCTGGTTGCCGGTCCAAGCGATGCGGCAGCTGGCCGAGCCGCCGAAGCTCAGCGCGGGGGCTGCGGGACGCTGCCAGCTCTTGCCGTCGGAGCTGCTATAGGCCGTCCAGTTGTTGGTGAGCTTGAGCGGCACGTCGAACGCGAGGACCTGGCCGTTGACGATGGCCCAGTTGCCGCCCGTGGTCTTGAGGCCCGACGACTGCCACTTTACGCCTGTGGACGACCACCACCACGAGCTGGGGACCGAGCCGGCTGGCGGGGGCGTAGGGGTGGGCTTTGCGGTCGGCTTGAGGGTGGGCTTGGCGGTTGGGGTCGCCGATCCGGAGGCTGAGGCCGAGGCCGGAGCTGAGGCCGGGGCCGGGGCTGAGGCCGGGGCCGGGGCTGAGGCGGAGGGAGTAGGGGCGACCCCTGAGCCATTTGTGATCGCCACCAGCCCGTTGCCGATACCGAAGATCTGGGTGACGTTCACAGGCAGGTGCCAGTCGGTGCGCATTGTCCACGTGACTCCGTCCGGCGAGGTCCAGGCCGTCGATATGCCCTGGCGCGTCGGGTCGCTGCCCGTGGCGACGAAACCCGTCTTGGTTGTGCCGACGGTCAAGGTGTAGCCATCGGCCACGGAGATCGTGGCAGCGTTCCACGTCTCGCCGTCGGTCGAGTACATGAGCGGCGAACCGCCCGCCTTGTCGGAGGCAGCCACAAACCCGCCGGATCCGGCGGTGATCGACGAGAACTCCGGTGGGGGCGGGTCCGTCAGGCTGGCCTGATGCCACTTGCCGTCCTTGGGCAGCCGCCAGATTGTTCCGGTATCCCCCGACGCGCTGGTCACGCGTCCGATGGCGATTACTCCGCCGCTGCCGTCGCTGATTGCCTGCAGCACCACCGGGCGGCCGTTGTTGCTGGTTGTGACGAGCGCGTCCGGCCTGAGCTCCTGCGCCCACAGACTGCCGTTGTCCGATGACCAGATGGAGGTTCCGGCCGGCTGGGTGATGAAGGTGAGGAACTTGCTGTCCGTGGCTGCCACCGCACCGAGCGTGTCCGAGGCGCCCACGTCGACGATCATCGGCGAGTCGCCGGCCTTGAGCGAGAGGGCGAGCTGGACCGGGGCCGAGGGGCCGGGGGTCGGCGTCCGGGCGGGTCCGAGCGTGACATCACCCGCGAGCATTCCCTGCCCGTCGCTGGTCGAGCCGACTACCACGACACGGCCCGCAACAGCCGCCATTCGCCCGTGAGCGAGCGGCTGCGATGCGCTGCTGATGGGCTGCCAGGACATTCCGTCGTCCGAGGCCCACACCGACAAACCGGGCTGAGTCCCCTGCGTGGCCGTGCCGGTCAGATTCTTATCGGCGGCTCCGACCGCCACGAAGCTGTCATCGACGGCTGTGACCCCGTCCATAGCCGTCTGCGGTTGCTCGGAGGGCGCGGTGGCCTTGATCCAGGTCTTGCCGTCAGTGGAGGTCCACGAGGCCGCCAACCCTTCCGCCGTGGCTCCGGTGTCGCTGCCGACGGCCACGATTCGGCCTCCCAGACCGGCTATGCCGCGAGCGTCGAAGCCGTCGAGAGACGTCGTGCTCTGGTTCCAGTCCCGACCCGTCGCCGAGTACCACACCGACGAACGCCGCGGGCCGTCGCCGTTCCAGAGCTCCACGATGGCGAAGCCACTGTCGCATGAGCCCACGGCTCGGGGGATGTAGTTCTGCGCCCCCGGGAGCACGGAAGGGGTCCAGCGCTGGCCATCGGGGGAGAACCAGACCACGCCGTTGCCGACCGTTACCACCCCCTCGGAGCTGGTGGTCGCTCCCCCGATCATCTCCTGGCCCGCGCCCGAGTCGACCTGGGCCGCAACCCAGGTCTTGCCGTCGCGCGAGTGCCACGCGGTGGCAGCCACGTCGGTGGGCGAGGATCCGAAGCTGTTTCCCGTCACCACTAGACCGCCGTTGCCATCGTCGGAGAAGCCCTGAGCGACGAATCGGCGCCCGGAGATCTCGAAGGCATCGGGGCCGGAGAGCTGGGCCCAGGTTGAGCCGTCGGTCGATGACCAGACCGTGGTCGTCGAGCTCGTGGTCGACGAGCCCTTGGTCCCGAGCATGAGGAGTTTGTCGCCGAATGATGCGAAGTAGGGCCCGTAGTCGAACTTGATATCGGGCGGCTTGGCTGCGCTGCGCCACTTGATCTGATAGACGCTCCCGGTCGCGGCCGGCGCGGCCGGATTGTTGGGAAGCGCGACCAGAAGGCTCGTCACTACGGCCACGGTGGCGACGATCCCGGTCACACCAAAGACGATCCGCAGGCTGGGCAGTCCGCGTCTGCGCAGGCCCGTGCCGGACCGCTTCGGGGCTGTCCCTCCATCGACCGGGCTTCGCCGGCCCAATCCTCCCAGGCCGGGAAATCCGGTCTTGGGGCCTGCGGCACCCGGTTCGCCCAGCCGCAACCTCGACAGCGGATGGGCCGAGGCGAGCCGCGGAGACGTGGGCGCCGGCTCGTCCGTGGGTTCGGCGCCGGTGACGGGCCGGGGCTCCGAGCCGGCGCGAGCCGGAGGCAAGGGGTGGGCTTGCGAGGTGGGGCGAGCCAGCGCTCCGAGGATCCCACGGGCAATGGCCCGCCGTGCGGCCGCGGGCTTCGAGGCGGCACCCGCCAACCCCGGCGCGGCCTGCACCTGACGCGAACGGCGGGCCTGATCGGACCTCGTCAGGTCGGCCTTGCGGGGCATGTCCAGCGGGTGCGAGACCGGGCGGGATTCCTCCGCGGGTTCGATGCCGGATCCGTCGTCCGCGTTGTCGCCGGGCTCAGTGTCGCCGGGCCGAATGTCGCCGTGGTTGTCGTTCAACAGGGTATGCCCACCTGCGATCCGATCTCCATTCTTCGAACGCGCCCCCGGCCGCTCCTATCGGGACGAGCGGAGCTCGGGCCCCCGAGCCGAGCGCGAGGGAGACTCGAAGTCTGCCACGGTTCGGTCTGGAGCGGGGCGGCGCGTGTGCCGAGGGGGTCTGTTAGGTGGTGTTAGGGGCACTGGCGACGTCGTGACCGTGTCTGCCGCCGCTGCCGCTTCTGGCGGGCCATGCTGGCCGCCGCGCCCGGCAGGCGCCACAATATCGGCCACGGGATGGCCGGCCGCCCCGAGGTACATGGCCGTGCAATACAGGGAGAATCCGATGAGCGACGAGCACGGCGACTCCGCCGGCCGCGGCACTGGCCACGCCGCCCCCAGGCAGCTCGAGGAGCTGCGCCAGATGGTTCGAGACGGGCGCATCGACACGGTCGTCGTCGCCTTGACGGACATGCAGGGTCGCCTCATGGGCAAGCGCGTCCAGGCCGAGGCGTTTCTCAAGGGAGTCGTCGATCACGGGATTCACTTCTGTACGTACCTGCTCGGGACGGACATGGAAATGAACACGCCCGACGGCTTCAAGCTGATGAACTGGGAGACCGGCTACGGCGATTGGGTCGGCCGTGAGGTCTGGGAGACGACTCGGGTCCTGCCGTGGCTCGAGGGGACGGCCATCGTCTTGTGCGACGCGATCGACGAGGAAACAGGCGGGGAGATCCCGATCTCGCCTCGGACGATGCTGAAGCGCCAGGTCGAGCGGGCAGCCAGCCTCGGCTACACCGTCAAGGCGGGCACGGAGTTCGAGTTCTACGTCCTGAGCGACACCTTCGAGGACCTGAGCCAGAAGGGCTACAACGACATCGAGCGGGTCGGCTACTACAACGAGGACTACCACCTCCTCCAGGCGACGAAGCTCGAACCGCTGTATCGCCAGATCCGCAACCAGATGACCGTGGCTCGAATCCCGATCGAGTTCAGCAAGGGCGAGGCGGCTCCGAGCCAGCACGAGGTCAACATCCGCTACGACGAGGTGCTGGAGTCGGCCGATCGCAGCGTCCTCTTCAAGCACGGGGCAAAGGAGATCGCCTGGCTGAACGGCTACGGCCTGACCTTCATGGCCAAACCCTATGCCGAGTGGACTGGATCCAGCGGCCACCTGCACATGAGTCTGTGGGACCCGACCGGCAAGAAGGCGCTCTTCTACGAAGAGGCGGCAGAGCAGTACGGCATGAGCCAGACGATGCGCTGGTTCCTGGGCGGCATGATGGCCCTGCAGCGCGAGTTGGCCCTCTTCATCGCCCCCAACGTCAACTCGTACAAGCGCTACGCCGTTGCGAGCTGGGCACCGGTGAACGTGGTGTGGGGTCGCGACAACCGCACGACCGGATTCCGAATCGTGGGCCGCGGTCCGGGCCTGCACATCGAGAACCGCTTCCCCGGCGGCGACATGAACGCCTACCTGGCCTACGCCGCCGAGGTGGGGGCGGGCCTGTACGGAATCGAGCACAAGATCGAGCCGCCCGCCGAGTACAAGGGCAACGGCTACGTCGCGAAGCGCTGCGACAAGATGCCGCGGGCACTGTACGAGGCGATCGAGTTGCTGGCCAAGAGCAAGGCGGCCGTGGAGATCTTCGGCCAGGACGTCGTGGATCACTACCTCAACGCAGCCAGGGTGGAGCGCGACGCGTACGACTCGGCCGTCCATGCCTGGGACCGCGAGCGCTATCTCGAGCGCGGCTGATTCGGCCCGATCAGCCGGCAAGCCCCCGTTCGACTGGCCGGGCGAGTTCCGGCTCGATCAGCCGGGCGAGCCCTGGCCCGTCGGGCCGAGGTACGAGGAGAGGCCCTCCGCGAGCGGCCTGAGCCGGCGGGGAAGCGCCGCGGTCAGCAGCCCGGTGTCCACCTGCGCGGACTGCACCACGAAGTCGATTGCATCCGGGGTCATGGGCGGCGACGGCAGCAGTGTCAGCGGGCGGGTGAGCAGCCTCATCAGCCCGACCGGGGCGTGGAGGATTAGCCGCCGCCGGCCCTGAATCCGCAGCGCCTCCCGTACGACGGCGTCCATCGTCAGAGTCTCCGGACCGCCCACCTCGAGGGTGGCGCCGGTCGCGGCTGGAGTCTCGAGGGCATCCGCTACCAGACGGCCGATGTCGTCGACGAAGACGGGGGCCACGAGCTGGCGGCCGTTGCCGATTTGTGGCACGAAAGGCAGCCAGCGGGCGAAACCGAGGAATCGATTGAGAGACCGATCGCCCGGGCCGTAGATCCAGCTTGGCCGGAAGATGGTGTACGGGATGCCGCTGGCCCGGACGGCCTCCTCGGCGCGCCACTTGGCCCGGAACCAGTGGCGGGGCGCATCCGGGGCGGCGCCGGCGCCGGACATGTAGACGAGACGCCCCACGCCGGCCACCCGGGCCGCGGCAACCAGCGCCACGGTGCCGTCGGCGTCGACGCGCTCGAATGTTTGGCCGCGGCGGGGCGCCTCGATCGGCGAGTTCCGGAAGGCGAGGCTGATCGCCAGCGCGTCGACGCCGGCCAGAGCGGCCGCGAGACTCTCCGGCCGGGTCACGTCCGCCTGCCGGTATTCGAGCATCGAGCTCGAGTCGCCGGGCCTTTTCCGATGCGTCAGGACCACAACGCGGTGGCCACGAACCACCAGCTCCCGGGCAATCGCTCCGCCAACGAAGCCGGTTCCGCCGGCGATCGCGACGGTCAAGCTTGGCAGCGTGACTGTTCCAGAGCCCACCGCGCTCGCAGAGCTTGTCATCGTGGCTCCTTCCCCGGACACGATTCGCGTCGCAGCTCCGCGCCGCGCGCGCATCCGACCATGGCGCTCGATCCAGGATAGCCTTTGGCGCGAGGCCGCCCTAATCGATGAGTACGCCTTCGCACGGTGCCAGGCAGCCGGGAGGATCGGGGACTTGGATCTCGCGTGGTCGTTCCTACGTGGCCTCGCCATCGGCTTCGCCATCGCCGCCGCCATCGGCCCGATAGGTCTGCTATGCATCCGCCGGACGCTCACGGAAGGGCGGGCGATCGGCGCCGTCTCGGGACTGGGAGCGGCCACGGCAGACGCCTTCTACGCCTCCATCGCGGCCTTCGGCTTGACCGCCCTATCGGACCTGCTGATAGGCGCCCGCCGGCCACTCGGCGTCCTGGGCGGCTGCTTTCTCGTGGTCCTGGCGATCCACTCGTTGCTCCGTCCCGCGGTGGCGGCGGGCGATCGACCGCCTCGCACGTTGCTGTCCGCCTATGCCACGACTGTGGGCCTCACGATCGCAAATCCGGCGACGATCCTCTCGTTTGCGGCAGCGTTCGTGGGACTGGGCCTGGCCGGCCACTCGGCCGCGATCGCCGGGGCCCTCGTCCTGGGGATCTTCTCCGGATCAGCGGCCTGGTGGATCATCCTGGCGGCCTCCGTATCGGCCTTCCGGAGCCACCTCGGGCCGGCCGGGTTGCGCCGCCTGGCGGCCGGTTCGTCGGTCCTGATAGGCCTGCTCGGCGGCCTTGCCATCGCCGCCAGTCTCGCGGCTTAGGCGTTTCTTCGAGCCGATCTCGTCCGGGTGGCGCAACCGGGGTCCAGAGGGTCGGCGGCCGGGTAAGCTAACGGCAGGCGCGAGGCGGAGCGGCGTCTCGTCCGAGCCGGCTCGGCGCCGAGCTCCAGGCATGCAGGCAGGAGGCGCGAGGATGCGGCTCGAGGGCAAGGTCTCCGTGATCACCGGCGCGGGCAGCGGGATGGGACGCGTGGCCGCCCTCCGGTTCGCGGCCGAGGGTTCGCGGGTCGTCGTCGCCGATAATCACGGCGAGGCGGCCGAAGAGACGGTTCGCCAGGTCCGAGCGGCGGGCGGCGATGCGACCGCAATCCGCGTCGACGTCTCGATCGAGGGCGACGCGAAGGCGATGATCGACACGGCGATAGACCACTACGGCAAGCTCGACGTCCTGTACAACAACGCCGGGATAATGCCCGAGGACGACCATTCGGTCGTGGACACCCCGGTGGAGGCCTGGGATCAGGTCATGGCCGTCAACGTCCGGGGCGTCTATCTCGCCTGCAAGTACGCCATCCCGCACATGGTCGAGCGCCATTCCGGATCGATCATCAACGTCTCGAGCTTCGTCGCGATCCTGGGTTGCTCGGTGCCTCAGGACGCGTACACGGCATCGAAAGGCGCCGTTCTTGCCTTGACGCGGTCTCTGGCGGTCCAGTTCGCGCCGCGAGGCGTGAGAACGAACGCCATCCTGCCGGGTCCGGTCGAGACGCCGCTGCTGATGGATTGGCTGCTCAAAGACGAGGCCGCCAAGAAACTGCGCCTGGCCCGCAACCCGACAGGCCGCTTCGGCAAGGCCGAGGAAGTCGCGGCCCTGGCGGTCTACCTCGCCTCCGACGAATCGGCCTGGACGAACGGCGCCTCTCTTGTCATCGACGGCGGGATCAGTGTCAACTACTTCTGAGCTCTACCAAGCCACCGAACTACCGAACGAGTGACCGGCCCCGAGCCGATCGAGGCGCCTACCAAGGAGGGCCTGTGGCAACTGAATACAAGTCGACAGCGTCTGGTACCACGCCGGAGGAGGTAGACCCGGGCGATCTCGCCATCGGCCTCGACTTCGGGGGCAGCGGCATCAAGGGCGCCGTCGTGGACGTGGCCAACGGTCGTCTGGTCGGCGATCGCCTTCGAGCTCCTACGCCGCAACCTTCCCTCCCGCGCGAAGTGGTAGCGGTGATGGACGGCCTGGTTCGGCGACTGGCATCGCCGTGGGATGCGCGCGAGGGAGACGCCTTTCCCGTTGGTGTGGGGATCCCGACGGCAATCCGCCACGGGGCCACGGTCACGGCCGCCAACATCGATCCAAGCTGGATCGGATTCCCTGCCGAGCAGGAGATGAGCCTGGCCATGCGCCGGGTAGTGGCCATCGGCAACGATGCCGACGTGGCGGGCCTGGCCGAGGTGCGTCTCGGCGCCGGGCGCGACAAGCCCGGCACGGTGATCATGCTGACCATCGGGACCGGCGTCGGTTCGGCTTTGTTCGTGGACGGCAAGCTGTTTCCCAACACCGAGCTCGGCCACCTGGAGATGAGGGGCCGCGACGCCGAAGAGCGGATCTCCGAGGCAGCTCGGGACCGCCTGGGCCTGAGCTGGAAGGATTGGGCAGTCGGCCTGGACGATTACCTCCACATGCTCGAACGGCTCTTCTGGCCGGAGCTGTTCATCTTCGGGGGCGGGGCCTCCAAGCGGGCCGACAACTACCTGTCCTATCTGACGATCAAGACGCCGATCGCTCTGGCGTCATTCCGAAACAACGCGGGGATCGTTGGGGCCGCGCTGATCGCGTACGAGCGGCGCTCTCGGACCCCGATCCCGATGGCCCGCCAGCCGTTCTCGTAGCCACTCGGGGCATCCGCGCCACAGCGCGGCCAGGCGAAGGAACGACGGCGGTCCGCGGGTTCGTTCCGACGCCCAACCCTCACCGGGCCGTCAGACGGCCGCGGCCTGCCCCTTGCGGGCATCTCGCTCACCCCGGGCGTAGCATTGGCCACGCCACTCGACGAGGGCAGCCAATCCTCGCCCCAGTTCCAGGTGATGAGATGGGATCGGAAGACCAGACAGGTTCGGGCGCCGAACAGCCGGGCGCCGACCAGCAGGACGTCAACGGCCGGAGTTCTCGCCGAGAGCAGGCAGCGCGAGCTCGGGAGCTCGGCGAGCGTTGGATCGGCCAGCTCCAGGAGATGATCGACCAGGCCGGTCGGCAGGCCGGACCGGTGCTTCGCGACGTTGCCGCCAAGGCCGCCGAACTCGCCGCGGTTGCGGCAGAGAACGCCGGTCCCGTGGCCCACAGGGCGGCCTCCGTGACGGAGCACGTCGGCGACAGGCTCGCGGCCCGGAGCAAGGACCTGGCAGCGGACCTTCGCCGCGCGGCCGAGGCAGCTCGAGCCCAGGCAGCCCCGGGCGCCGAGCCGCCGGCCGAGGAGTCCGGACCCGACGAGGGCCCCAAGGCATAGCTTCGCTCCGCGATCCTGAGGAATCCCACCGAGCGGGCCGCCCCGCCCGGGCTACAGACGGCAGACGCGCGCCCTGAAGACCTCGGTCCCATCCTCGCGGCTCAGCCGGTAGGCCCAGCCGCCGTCTTGCGGCCACGCCCGGCCGGTGAGCGACTCGCCGCGGGCGGCGGATGCGGCGAAGTCCAGGGCATACCGTCGCGGCGTGGCCCGCAGCAAATCACCCTGGCCGGCGCCCTCCAGTGCCTCTTCCAGGAAGTCGACGTAGACGCTGTTGTTGACGTGGTCGAGCGGATCCAGGTCGCGCCGCCGGACGTGGAACCGCCGTTCGAAAGCGTCTCGAGGCGCGGCGGGGAGCGCCACTTTGTGCATCTCGATGGCCGGCGTATCCGCCGCGACGAACTTGAGGAAATCCGCGGGCACGCGGGTGGGGATGCCACGCTCGTTGGTCATGACCCAGTCGATCAGGAGGCGCGCCGCCAGCTCGCCCGAGGGATCTCGCACGTCGCTCTCACGGCGCGCGGCCACGCGACGGTAGCCCAGCACCTGCGTGCTGACCAGCATTCCGGCGTAGGTCGGGATCGGCCGCAGGACGTCTAGCTGGATTGCCCGCACGAGCCAGAACAGGCCCCGCTCCGCGTACCACTCACGCCCGAAGCCAAGCTCAGTCGAGTGCTGCCAGGCGATGTCCGCCGCCCAGGCCAGGTAGATCGCCGTCCGCATCGACTCGTTCGCGGTCGCCTCCTCGAACCGGACGCGATACGGGCGGGCGATCCGGTACGGCAGCCGGTCCGCGAGAAGGTCGGGGCGCGCAGCCGCCGAAGCCGGCTCGCCGATCTGGGCCGGACGTGCCTCGGCGATCTCGGCCGGAGCCGGCTCGCCGATGTGGGCCGGACGTGCCTCGGCGATCTCGGCCGGAGCCGCCTCGCCGATCGTGGTCTCTTCCGCTGGCCGGTCGTTCACGCTCTCTTCTCCGCCAGCGTGTCCAGCCCCTCCAGGGCCACGAGCCCGGTCCCGGCCCGCTCGGCCGTGGTTCGGGCAAGTCGAAGCTCGCAGGAGCGACGGGCGTCGAAGATGACGAGCGCCACGGCCAGGTCTACGTCCTCGTCGGCCGCATGTGTCCGAGCGTCGTCGAGCTGGTTCAGGACGTCGGCGTTGATCCCGCGAGCGCCCCATTTGCAGTCGTAGACCTCGGGCCTATCGCCCGACTCAACCGTGACGTCGTAGGGGTGAATCTCGGCCCGCACCCCGTCGAACAGAACGCGTCGCTCTCGACGGACCGTCGGCGCGCGGCCGGCCAGCAGGCGGGCGGTGAGCTCCTCGACGATCGCTCCCCGGTACTGGCTCCGGGCGGCCTCTCCCCTACTCGCCACCTCCAGGCTGGCATCGAGCACGCGGGCGGCGTGGTCGCTCAGGGCCGGATCCGCGGACGGGCCGAAGAGCGCCGGGAAGATGCGCCGCCAGGTCTCCGGGTCGGTCCGCTCGCCGTTCATCACCGCCCGGGCCAGCCACCGCTCCGCGGCCGTCCCCTCCGCCAGAAGGGAAGCCGCGTGAGCAACGAGCGGGTCCGCCTGGATTCCGGCGTACACGACGGCGCGAGCGTCCGGGGCCGCGTCCTGGAATCTCATCGATCGCCCCGCAGCAGGATTCGGAAGGGCGAATCCTCGTCTGGCTCCGGCTCCGGAGGCGCGGCGTCCTCCGCCCGGCGGACCTCGCTCGGCCGGTCCACGTCGCCACCGACCGCCAGAGCGACGACATGCGGGAATGTGGAGAGCCAATCGATCGCCCTGTGCGGGTCCGTGATCGACGCGATTTCGGCGATCGCCTCGTCTACCGCGACCACCACTTCAAGCTCCAGCTCGGCATCACGTTCGGCCAGCGCTCGGATGCCCGGCAGGTACGCATCGACCAGATCGGTCACGTACTGCCACTCGTCCTCGATCGTCTCCGCGAGGTCGGCCAGGGCCCTGTACGCGGCTGCGGCTCGCTCGATGACATCGGGGGGTTGGGGCGAGATCGGACCGGATCGGTTGCTCACAGGCCAAGCGTAGCGGATGCACCGCCGGCTGGAGCTGAAGCGTTCCGACATGCTTGTTGCCCGCTTCGAGTGATCGCCGGGGCGACGCGAGGAGCCGACCCCTTTCCAACGGTACGGGCAAATGGGGGGACAATCGCACCGTGGCGCGCCCCGCGATCGTCGGACGCTCCCTATCTCCGGAGGTCGAGATGGATCTGGGGCTTCGTGGCCGGACGGCCCTCGTCGGGGGCGCCTCGGCCGGACTCGGGCGGGCAAGTGCGGAGCGGCTCGCCGGCGAGGGCTGCCGGCTGGCGCTATGGTCGCGCGGCGGTGAGGGGCTGGAACGGGCGGCAGAAGAGATCCGCAGAACCTACTCGGTGGAGGTAGTTACGATCGCGGGCGACGCGGCCGAGCCCGAAACGGCGGCGAGGGTGGCCGCCGAGGCGACTCGAGCGCTCGGGCAGGTCGACATCCTCGTTCTCAACGCCGGCGGTCCGCCCACTTCCGACGCGACTCAAACGGATGCGGCCGAGTGGCGCCGCTCATTTCAGCTCCTGGCCATCACACCGATCGAACTGGCGACCTTGCTCCTGCCCGGGATGCGCGAGCGCGGCTGGGGCAGAATCGTCGCGATCATGTCCTCCGGCGTGCGGCAGCCGAGCCCCGAACTGGGCTACTCGAGCGCCGGCCGGAGCGCGCTGCAGGCCTGGCTGAAGACCATCGCGCCTGAGGTCATCGCCAATGGCGTGACCGTCAACGGTGTCCTGCCCGGCCGGCTCGATACCGCCCGGGTGGCCTCGCTGGACCGGGCCCGGGCCGAACGAGCCGGTACGACGCCCGAGGAGGTTCGGACCAAGCTGGAAGCCTCGATTCCAGCCGGCCGCTACGGCGCGCCTGACGAGCTCGGTGCCTACGTGGCCTGGCTGTGCTCAGACCCGGCCCGCTACCAGACTGGCACCTTCGTTCCGATCGACGGCGGGATGCTTCGCGCTCTGCCGTAGGTGCGGTGTCTCGCCTCCGCTCTCGCCGGGAGGCTAGTCGCCGCGATGGCCTGAAGAGCGAAGCCCGAAGCTGCCCCAGGTGCCCGTGTACGGCAGCCAGTCCTCCGAAACCTGCTCCACGATCGCGGAAGCGGGGCCCTCGCGGAGCATCTCCAGGAGCTGCTCGAGGTCCTGGCGAGGACCCTCGGCGACGCACCGGACGCTGCCGTCCTGTTCGTTGGAAACCCAGCCGGTGAGGCCCAGATGGGTGGCGTGGGTAAGGACGAAGTAGCGGAAGCCGACGCCGTGGACGCGCCCCCGAACGCTCGCGTCCAGCCGAGCCTGTTCGCCTCGATTCATGGATGCGCTCCGGCGGTCGTCGCCGCCGAGATGAGCTGGGTGGGACGAGGCCATGAGAGGGCCAGGACATCCAGCGCGAGCTCCGGATTGACGTTGTCGTCGAGCTGGCCGGCCATCTCCGACAGCCGCGTCATGAAAGCGGTCAGGCTCGCGACATCGAGCGCGGTCGCGGATGCCCGGATCTCATCGACGAGCTCGGTCTCGCGCAACTGACGCACCCCGCCGCTGCGGGCAACCGCCAGGTCGCGACCGATCGAGGCCCAAATCTCCATGAGTGTGGCCGCGGCTGATCGTCGATCCGAGGCCGCCATCCGGGGAGTGGCAGGCTCGTCTTTAGGGGCACCCTCGCCATCAGCGTCTTCGCTCGTGGCCGCGGCGGCCGCGGCAATGGCTGAACCTCGACCCTTTCGCCGCCGGGTCGTGGCGCCGGTTTCGCCGGTCGCCGGGTCGGAGGTTCCGCCGCGTCGCCCTTCCTCCAACGCGGCATCGAGAGCCGCCGCGGACTTCACCAGGTCCCTGACCGAGGTGAGGCGTTGCTGGCGGCCCTGGGCGAGCATGTCCAGCAGGCCGCGGGCCATCTCGCCCCGGAGGCGCTCGGCGTCGGCGGATCGGGCGAAGGCAAGAGCGAGGCCCGGCCGGCCGCCGGCAAGTCGGGCCAGCCTGGCTGCGCGAGGCGCTTCTGCGACACCCAGCTCGCCGAGCCAGCGTTCGATCTCCCGGACGGCCACGACCCCGAGACGAACTCGGGCGCAGCGCGACCGAACCGTCGGCAGGAGGCACTCCTCGTCGTCCGCGCAGAGGATGATCGTGACGCCGGCCGGCGGCTCTTCGAGCGTTTTGAGAAGCGCGTTCTGAGACTCTTCGTTGAGGCGATGGGCCTGCTCGACGATGGCGACTCGCGCTCCCCCCTCAGCGGAGAGGAGCGCCAGCTCGCCGATCAGATGGCGAACAGTGCCCGGCTCGGGGTCCGTGGCCGCGCCTATTCGAACCTGCCCGCCGGGGCCTTCGGGGGCGAGGCGATGCAGGTCCGGGTGATTGCCGGTCGCCACCAGGCGGCAACCCCGGCAGGCCCGGCACGGCCGCGCACCCGGATCCGGGTCGCGGCATAGCAGACCCGCGGCCAGATCGAGGGCGAGCGTCGTCTTGCCGGCCGAGCCCGGACCCACGAGCAGCACGGCATGCGGGGTGCGGCCGAGGAGCATCGTACGAACCTCGGCCAGAGCCCGCGGCTGGCCGCGGGTCATCGCGTTGCCGATCGGCGCGGCCACGGATCGAACTCGGCTGGCTTGAGTCGGCAAGCCGGCGACTACTCGCCGGCCGGCTCACCGCCGCTCGTCTCGGCGGCCTCAGAGCCTGCCGCCTTACGGCGGGCGGGTGCACGGCGTTTGGGCGCGGCAGGCGCGGACGGGGCGGTGGGTTCACCGCTCTCACTCACGCTGGCTGAGCCTTTCCCGCTCTCGGCCGACGCTGCCGGCTTTCGACGGCTCCGTACCGCCGGCTTGGACTTCTCGACACTCGCGTCGGTGCCTTGGGCCGGCTGCGCCGGACTTTCGGACTCAACCTTGCGGCGTCCGCCACGTCGAGCCGCGGGCTTCGGCTCAGCCGCCTCGGGGAGAGCCACAGGCTGCTCCGTGGAAGTCTCCGCCGGTGCCGCGCTCTGGCGACTCAGCTTCGTCGAGAGCTGCGCGCGCAGGATCTCCTCCAGCTCCGGAGGAACCTCGGTCCAGGGCTCGGCCGAATCGCGACCACCGCTCCGTGGCATTACTCCGCCACGACGCGGCTGCGGCTGGCTCTGGCGCGGAGGCCGTTCGTCGCGGCGCCGTGGCTGCTGAGCCTGAGGTTGACGAGCCGGTTCGGGGAACCGGGACGACGATCGTCCGTACCGCTCGCGGTCCACTGCCGAGGCATACGCGCTCCTGACTCCTCGGCCCCCGCCCCTGCCCTGGCCCTGGCCCTGGCCGCGACCGCCGCGGCGCTTCTCGGCCAGCAAGTACTCGGGGATCTCCGGCTCGGCAAAGTCGTCCTCGTCGGCGGTTAGCGGAGTGAGCCCTTCCGGACGGCCGGCCATCCCAATCTGCGAGTCCCATACGGACCCGAATTGATTGGGCCGCGGCGCAGGAGGAGGGAGAGCGACCTCTCCTTCCGACTCGCCCGCGTCGCCGGTTTCAGCCACGGGGAGGTCGCCCTCTTCCTGGGCATGGCCGCGCCCGCGGCCACGGCCACCGCGCCGTCGGCGTCGCCGCGCCGTCGACTCGCCGCCGACCTCGGCAACCTCGCCTTCGGCAATCTCGCCTTCGGCAACCTCGGCGATCTCCTGTGCGGCCTCGTCCAGCAACTCCTCGTCGACCGGCTCGCCGCCCTCGGCCGTGGCTCCGGCTCGTGACAGCTTCTCGCCCGGCAGGGCAACCAGATGGCCACCCGATCCTCGGGATGCCGTGCGCGCGGCCACGCCGCGCCCGGCGGTTCGTCCGGCCGGTCTTTCGGCAGGAACGGCCGCGACCTCGTCGACGCTCTCGCCACGTCCCCACCGGCCGCGACCGCGACCGCGCCGCCCGCCGCGTCCCTCCGTTTGCTTATCGGGGACCTCGGTCATCGAGAGGTCCTCTTCATCGCCGGAGACGCGTCGGCCGGAGCGCGACGAGTCGCGATCGACTCGGGCAACCTGCGTGATGTCGTAGAACGCGTCGGCCACTTCGATCAGATCGGAGCTGGTGTTGCCCCGGAAGCTGATGACCTCTACGCGCACGCCCATCTCCTGGACCGCACGGATCGCGGGCGCGAAATCCCCGTCGCCGCTGACGACGATGGCCACGTCCAGATTGCGGGCCGTCTTCATCATGTCGACGACCAGCTCGATGTCCAGATTGGCCTTTACCTTGCCGTCACCGTATTTGCGGATGTCCTTGCTCACCACTTTGTAGCCGTGGCGCGCCAGGAACGAATGGAAGTTCCGCTGGTTCTCGTTCTCGGGATCCAGCCCTGTGTAGGCATAGGCACGGACGAAATCGCGCCCGGCCACGGCAGCCTTCAGCAGCGTGACGTAGTCGATGTCTGCGCCGGCCGCCTTCGCCGCGTAAAAGATGTTCGCCACGTCAACGAAGACGGCGACGTTCTTGCTCACGAATGTGACTCCTTGATTGACCGGCCGGCGAGATTGGTCGTCGGCCTATGAAGCCCGTGGCGCCGGCGCTCCTGAGACCAGCCGCGGCTGGCCCCTGCTCGGCTGCCTGGGGCATTTAGCGGCCGGATGCCCTCAGGGCGATCGCCGCTGTGTATACGTTTGTTGTGGCCTTGCTGAAACCGTGGCCCTGCCAATTCGACATGTACGGCGAGTCAGGCGCAAGCACGACTTCGACCGATGCGCAGCCCTTTCTCCGCGCCGAGTGCAGCATCTCTTCGATCAGCAGGTCGGCGACTTTCTCCGTTTCGACGCCGTCCGCGACCACCAGCACATCGATCGTTGCTACGAACCCACCGTACCGGACCGACGGCCTCAGACCGAGGATCGCGCCGCCCGCGAGTTGGTGACCGGCCTCGGCGATGGCGACGCTCGCGTTCGGGATGTAGACCAGCTGGCGGAGCAAGCCGATCGCATCGATCGGAGAGTTGCCTCCGGGCACGGCACCCTTCTGGGCGCAGAGCGCGTACAACCGATCGACATCGGTGATACGGGCCTGCCGGATAAGGTACTCCACTCGAACAGACGAACCTCAAGACGAGAGGGCGCTTCGCACTGCGGCGACAGCCGGATTGGCCGAAGCTCGCTTGCTTTGGTGCCAGGGCTCTCGGGGTGGCGAGCGGGTTCCCCGCTCGACAGCCACGCCTCAGTGGGTCGGCGGCCGTGCAACGCATCCGGCTCGCCTGTTCTAACTATACGGCACCGCGGTCCAAGGCAGCTAGTGAGCATGTGCTCGTATCCGCGCAAACGTCCGGCGGCCCCGACAGTCCGATGCCGCCTGCCGTCGCATTGGAGGCGGCGCGCGCTAGTACAGCCGCCGCCGGCGCTCCTCGAAGAGCTCGAATGCGCCCCGTGCCAGGACGATGATGCCGACCGCGGCCAGCCACAGGCCGGGGCCCAGTTGCGGCGGGAACGGCAAGAGCCCTTTCTGAGCCAGAACCGCAACGGAGAGGCCGAAGCAGGCCACGATGATCGTCAGCAGCAGCAGGTATGACATCGGGTGATCGATCGCGACCGGCTTCTCCGACGCAAAGGGTAGGGTGATCAGGAGGAGCGTCCCGACCCCGGCCAGGAACATCGGGAAGACGGCCCCGGTCATGGAGCTGAAGCCGATCGCACCCTGCTTCGGCAGGCCCGTGTCGCCACCGATCTGCCACCACTGCAGGAAACACGACCCGACCACGAGGATCGCCCCGATCGCAACAATCCAGCGACCGCGGCTCGCCGAAGTGTGATGCATCGTCGCGCCTCTCTACGACTCGTAGGCCTCGGGGCGGAGCACGCCCACGAAGCGAAGGTTTCGATACACCTCCCCGAAGTCGAGACCATACCCCACCACGAAGGCATCCGGGATCTGGAATCCAACGTAGTCCAGCGGGATCTCGACCAGACGCCGAGCCGGCTTATCGAGGAGCGCACAAACCTTGATCGAGCGCGGGTTCTTGCCCCTCAGGTACCGCAGCAGGTAGTTCAGGGTCAATCCCGTGTCGATGATGTCCTCGACGAGGAGGACGTCACGGCCTTCGATCGGAGCGCTCAGGTCTTTGAGGATCCGGACAAGCCCGGATGACTCGGTCGTCGTCCCGCCGTAGCTGGAGACCTCCATCAGGTCGATCCGCAGCGGCAGGCTGATGCTCCGCATCAGGTCCGCCATGAACGGCAGCGAGCCCTTCAGAACGCTGACGAGGGTCAGCTGGCGTCCGGCGTAATCGGCGCTGATCTGCTGCCCGAGCTCGACGACCTTGGCCGCGATCTGCTCCTCGGTCAGTAGCACCTCTGAGACGTCCGAAACGAGGTCCTGAGAAACTCTCATCGCTTCCTCTTACATCACGTGACGGGTGAGACGGGCGCGGACCCCGCATTGGATCGCCGGCCGCCGTGTCGGCGGGCGGCTCGCGACCGGCGACGATGGACGGGGATCGATTCGCCCGACGCGCTGGATCCGGCGTCGGCTCGATCGATTGGATGGCCGTTCACGTCGGATTCGGGTTCAAGGCCGGCCGGTGCCGAAGGTTCAGTGTCTTCCTCGTGGGTCATGACCTGACCGAGCGTCCCGCTCAGCTCCGAAACGAGCGCGGCGCGCCCGTACTTCAACATCAGGGCCCGGAAGTCGCGGGCGTAGAAGAGCTTGATACGCAGTCCCGGGTACAACTCTCGCAGACGGCGGACCTTCCGGTTCTTCTTGCGCACGAGCCGCTGCTGGAGCGTGGTCAGCTCCACGAACAGCTCGAGCTCGGGCAGGAAGAAGTCGGGAGCGAAGCTTTCCAGCACGTTGCCGTCGAGATCCCAGAGGATCGGAAAGACCTGGGGCTCGTACTCCCATTCGACCTGGTAGAAGTCGAGGATACGCGCGAACTCGGCTTCGCTGGCATGGGCAAACGCATGGTCCGGTCTCGGACCGCGAGGAGCTTCCCCGTCGGTCATCCAATCCGGCCCAGGCGTAGTTTCTCGCGACGATCCACGCCCTCAAGTCTATCCGCTTGACGCGCCCCAGGCCGTCCCTGGCGGCGGTCGGTCGCGATTCGGGCGGGTCGCCAGGAGCATGGTCACGTTGCCGCGGATACTCCCTGGGGGTATCATCAGTCGAATGCCGATCCGCCGCGGGCGGACGGCAGCCGGTCGGACCGCCCAGTGGCCGGGCGGACGGCGCCGAGCGAGGTCGAATGGCAGTGCAGGAAGAAGCAGGAAAAGCGGACGGACTCCGCCCGGCGCAGCGACCCGGCCCCGCCGCGACACCCACCGCCCCGGCGCCAGAGCGGTCGGGAGGAGTCGGTCGTGCCAGTCTTGGCGCCGCCTCGGACCTCCTGTCCGGATCGGCCGGCGAAGGCATCGTCGAGCCGGCCGGAGACGGATCCGATCTCGATCCGACATTTCGCCACGCCTACTCGCGGGACCAGGCAACCCTCATCCGGCGGCTCCGTCGCATCGAAGGCCAGGTTCGCGGCATCGAGCGAATGATCGAGCGGCGCGAGTACTGCGTCGACATCCTCCAGCAGACTGCGGCCCTCCGAGCGGCAGTGGATTCGGTAGCTTTGTTGATCCTCGAGGACCACGTCCAGGGATGCGTGCGAACGGCCGCCGAGCAGGGCGATGCGGACCGCTACATCGAGGAGGTCCTCGATGTAGTCCGACGGGCCCTCGGCAAGCCGGTCCGGGCCCCGAGGGTGTAGCCCCGGATCCACCTGTCTGGCACGCCGAGACGAGATACACGCTTATCGGAGAACTCGATCTTGGGAAGCCAGCGCCGTGTCGTGTCATCCACCGGCGTCGGCGGAAGCAGCAAGTTTGTCCACAATCGTGGACGACCGGACAGTTTTCGTGGATAACGACGTTGACGACACCCTCGGCTGCTTCTACCGTCCGACATCCGCACCGCTGTTGCGGACCGTCAACGGGTAACCGCGTTAGCGAGGGGCCTGGGGAAACCCGGCCAGAGACTGGACCAGCGCGGGAAGACCGAGGGACGCCTGGTGCGAGAAGAGCCAACGCCGGGAGCGGCGCAGCCGTGAGGATCGGGAGTCCCAGATGACCCCGCCTCGGGTTCGCGATCCGCTCCCGACGTGCGTTCAGGGGCTGGCACCGCTGCCGGAGAGCTACTACTCATCGGTGCGGGCCGGCTTGGACGCTGTCGGAGCTGCCGCCCTCGACGAGAACCGGCTGGCGGCCATCGCAGACCACGCTCGGCTTCTCCTCGCCTGGAACGACGCCATTAACTTGAGCGGCATCCGCGAGCCGGAGGCGATTGCCCGAGAGCACGTCCTGGACAGCCTCTCGGCCCTGACACTGCTGCGCCGGGCCGGGGTCACCGAGTTTCTTGACATTGGCAGTGGCGCCGGTTATCCCGGCCTGCCCCTGGCAGTGGCCCTGCCGGCGACGCGGGCACTTCTCGTGGAGTCGATCGCCAAGAAGGCACGCTTCCTCTCCGCGGCCGTGGCGGCTGTCGGGTTGGCGGACCGCGTGGCTGTAGCCTCGACACGCGCCGAGACCCTGGCCGCGAACCCAGCCTATCGGGGTCGCTGGCAGGCTGTCCTGGCCCGAGCGGTCGCGGACCTGACCGAGCTCGCCGAGATCTCGCTGCCCCTGCTTCGGGCCGGCGGCCTGCTGGTGGCCTGGAAACGACTGCCGATGGACGCCGAGCTGGCCAGGGCGGCGGGCGCGGTCCGCCAGCTCGGCGGCCGCGTGGCCGGCTGCGAGCGCGTGGACGTGCCCGGCCTCGAGGACCACGTCCTGGCGATCGTCGAGAAAGTCGCGGTCACTCCCCCTGAGTTCCCGCGCGACCCGGCCGCCCGCCGCCGCAGGCCGCTCTAGAGGCCTCGCCCGATGCGCGTCGCGGTCCTCTCGGACATCCACTCCAACCTGGAGGCGCTGGAGGCGGTCCTCGGCTCGATGGGGACGGTGGACGCAGTGTGGCACCTGGGCGACGTCGTTGGGTACGGTCCGGAACCGGACGGGGTGGTGCAACGGCTGCGCGACGTCGCGGCCGTGGGAGTGAAAGGCAACCACGATGACGCGGCCTGCGGCAGCGCGGCTATCGCGAGCTTCAACGTGGATGCCCGGGCTGCAGCCGAGTGGACGCGCGCGCACATCGGCGAGGAGACACGGAGCTATCTGGCGGCGCTGCCGGAGCTGATCGCGCCGGCCGGCTCGAGCTTCACCCTGGTGCACGGCAGCCCGCGGCATCCGATCTGGGAGTACCTGGACACCGTGTGGGCCGCCCATGAGAACCTCGCCTTGCTCGAAACCCCCCACTGCTTCGTGGGTCACACTCACGTTCCGATCGTGTTCCGGCAGCGACGCGGCGGGGGCATGGCGGCAACGGCCGTGCCGCCCGAGAGTCGTCTGCGGCTCGACGACCGCCGCGTCGTGCTCAATCCCGGTAGCGTGGGTCAGCCGCGCGACGGCAATCCCGCGGCGAGCTACGTGATCCTCGACACGGACGCGGGTTTCGCGACCTGGCGACGCGTGGCATACGACATCGGAGCCACCCAGGCGGCGATGATCGTGGCCGGTCTGCCGCCACGCCTGGTCCGGCGCCTCAGCTTCGGGCAGTGACCCGAGCCAGCGCGGAGAGGCGCATCGCCGCCCATGCTGCTCGGCGGGGGGCGTCGTGCTAGCCTAATCCGGTCCCGCCGCGCAACCGCGTCCGGTACAGGGTGGGCGCTCGCGGGGGTACTGGCATCCCGCGCGCACCGGTTACCGAACGCCGAGCCGCCGCTCGCCATAGAGGCCACACCGCTTACATGACCGCCCCCCGCTCGCCTCTTCACGGCCGCAAGCTCGGCGACCGGCGCGTGGTGGTGGATCGCCCCCACTCCGCCTACTTCCGCTATGCGGGCGCGGGCGTCATGGTCGCCAAGGCCGCCGCCAGCGCCCCCCGAACAGCAGTGGGACGACGGATCGCCCGCGTCCGATCCATCGTCTTCGGCAAGCCACTCACAAACGCGCAGGACATCGAAGAGCGGCTGTCCAAGAAGCTCGCCCTCCCGATCTTCAGCTCGGATGCGATCTCCTCGTCCGCCTACGCGACGGACGAGATCCTGAAGGTCCTGGTTCTGGCGAGCGTCATCGCCCTGAGCTGGTCCATCTGGGTGGCGGCCGCGATCGCCCTGATGCTGACGATCGTGGCCTTCAGCTATCGCCAGGTCTGTCGAGCCTACCCGTCTGGCGGCGGCGCGTACGTCGTGGCCAGAGAGAATCTGGGAGCCAGATTCGGCCTGATCGCGGCGGCGGCTTTGATGGTCGACTACGTCATGACGGTCGCGGTGTCGAGCGCTTCGGCCCTGGCCAACCTGGGCACGGCGTTTCCGGCGATAGACGCGTCCAAAGTCCTTCTCGGCGCCCTCGTCATCGTGGCCGTCACGGCCGCGAACCTGCGTGGCATCCGCGAGTCCGGCAACATCTTTGCCGTCCCCACGTACATGTTCGTCGGGCTGGCCTTGCTGGTGGTCGGCTGGGGCATCGTGAACGTGGTCACGGGCAGCGCTCATGAACTGCCTCCGCCCGACCACGTCATCTCCTCCGAAGGCCAGATGGTGACGGTCTTCCTTCTCCTCAAAGCCTTCGCCGGCGGATCCGTGGCCCTCACCGGCGTCGAGGCGATCGCGAACGGCGTGCCGGCCTTCAAGCCCCCCGAAGCCAAGAACGCGGCCAATACCCTGATCATGATGGCCGTCCTGCTGGGCGTGATCTTCATCGGCCTGACGTTCGTCGGCCTGCACTACGGGGTCAGGGCGACGGACGCCCAGGGTGCGACCGTGCTGGGTCAGGTGGGTCAGGCAGTCTTCGGCAACACGATCCTTTTCTACCTGCTCCAGATCAGCGCCGCGCTGATCCTCTTCCTGGCCTGCAACACGAGCTTCAACGCCTTCCCGCGCCTGGCCGCGATCCTGGCCAAAGACGGCTACATGCCGCGCCAGTTCGCCTTCCGCGGCGACCGCCTGGCCTTCTCCTGGGGGATCGTCGTCCTGGCCGCGGTCGCGATCGGGATGCTCTTCGTGTTCAAAGCCGACACGCACGCCCTGATCCCGCTCTACTCGGTCGGTGTCTTCATCTGCTTCACGCTCTCGCAGACAGGAATGGTCATCCACTGGCGCAAGGAACGGAGCTCGGGCTGGGCGTGGCGCAGCCTGGTGAACGGGTTCGGAGCCATCCTCACCGGAGTCGTCTTCATCGTCGTCGCCACCGAGAAGTTCGCCGACGGCGCCTGGATGGTCCTGCTGTTCATCCCGCTCCTGATCACGATGATGCTGTTCGTGAGCCACCAGTACGTCGCTTCGGCCCGCCAGCTCGAGATGTCGGCCAGCTCCGCGGTACCGCAGCCGCACCGCCACAACCGGGTGATCGTCCCGATCCCGGGGGTGAACCGGGCCGTCGTTCAAGCCCTCAACGTGGCGCGGTCGATCACCACCGACATCCGGGCCGTCTACATCTCAGACGATCCGCAGAAGAGCGACGACGTTCGCCGGCGCTGGGCGCAGGCCGTGCCGGACGTCCCGCTCGTGCTCGTCGAATCGCCCTACCGCGCCCTGGTCGCGCCACTCATCGCCTACCTGGACGTGCTCGACCGCACCTGGCCGGACGAGAAGGAAGCGCCGATCACTTTCGTGATCATCCCCGAGTATGTCGCCCGCAGCTGGTGGGAGCGGATGCTCTACAACCAGGCATCCAAACAGCTGAGCGCCACGCTGCTCGGGCGTTCCCATACGGTCGTGATCAACGTTCCATATCGTCGGGACGATGCCAGCGCCAGGGCCGTCTCCGAGGAGATCAGACCCGCCGGCACGCTCGTGGCCGGCGAAAACGACCCGGGACGCTGAGAGGGCCCAGAGGCCTGCGGGGGCCGAACGGCTTGGGTCCGATGCCGAAAGTCGCGGTTTCGAGCGACCGGCTCCGGGGCACTCTGCTGACCTTCGGCCCGTCCACCGGCGCCGCCCGGTGGTATCGTTCCGCCTCGTACGCGACTGAGATAGCAGCCACGTGCGGAAGAACGGAGGTTCGGTGCCCGAGGCGATCAATCCCGCGTTCCGGCGCGCCGTCATCGCGCTGAGCGGCGGCCCAACCGACGCCGCGATCGTCCGTCTGGCCCTCGAAGTTGCCCGGCCCAACCGCGCGGAGCTGATCGCCGTGCACGTCGTCGAGCTCGACTGGACGCAGCCACTGGACGCCGACGTGGCCGAGCGGTCGGAAGAGGCGCAGCGGGTCCTCGACGCGGCCGAAGGGATCGCGGATCAGCTCCACTGCAAGATCGAGTCCGTGCTGGTACAGGCCCGCGACGTCGGCGCCGCAATAGTGGACGAGGCGGCGGCTCGTAGAGCGGACCTGCTCATCCTGGGTCTCTCGTACCGGACTCGATTTGGGGGCGATTTCGCCATCGGGCGGACCATCCCCTACGCATTGAAGAACGCCCCCTGCGCGGTCTGGGTCTTGCGTCAGCCAAAGGGCGAGGAGCCGCAATGAAGGAAATGAAGAAGATGAAGATCGTGATCGTGGGTTGCGGTCGGGTCGGGTCGACACTGGCCCAGAACCTGGACGAGGATGGTCACGACGTCATCATCTTCGACATCAGGACCGGGGCGTTCGATCGGCTTCCGGAGACGTTCAAAGGCTCGGCCGTCCGCGGCGACGGAACGGACGAGGAAGTTCTTCGGCGAGCCGGCGCCCACGGCGCGGACATCTTCCTGGCGCTGACCGAAGGCGACAACCGCAACATCATGGCCGCCCAGGTCGCCACGGAGAACCTGGCGATCCCCCGTGTGATCGCCAAGATCAACGACCCGGTGCGCGCCGCGGCCTACGCCGAGCTGGGCGTGGTCACCATCTGCCGCACCAACCTGATGGTCCACGAAATCGCCACGTACCTCGACCTCACGGTCCAGACCGGCCCCGGCATCGACACTCCACAGACGCCCGGGCACAAGCACCCGCACCCATCCACAGCTCTCTCCGCGGTCCGATCCGCCATTGCGCCAGCGGAAGCGACGCGGCCCGTCGAACCCGACGCCCCTGCGGCCACCGGTAACGAACCCGCACCGACGAGCACCGCTGATGGGGCCCGGGTGCGGCGGCTCGGCTTCCGGCGGTGGCAGAGTTGAGCGCGGGTAGGAGGTTCATGTGTTCGTAATCGTCGTAGGCGGCGGCAAGGTCGGGTACTTCCTGGCGCGCGAGCTCATCGGGTCCGGCCACGAGGTGGCGCTCATGGAGCGCGACCGCGACCGCGCCGCCCAGATCACGGAGCAGATCGGCTCGATCGTCATCGCCCACGACGGCTGCGAGGGCAAGTACCTCGGCGAGGCCGGCGCCAACCGCGCGGACATCGTGACCGCGGTAACCGGCGACGATGAGGACAACCTGGTCATCTGCCAGATGGCCAAGCACCATTTCAACGTCCCGAGGACGATCGCCCGGGTCAACAACCCGAAGAACGCAGCGCTCTTCAAGCACCTCGGCGTGGACGAGATCGTTTCACCGACGCGGATGATCCTCGGCTCTATCGAGGCCGACATCCCCGTCCACGAGCTCCTCATCCTGGCCGCCCTGGGCGGCGGCGAGCTCGAGCTCGTCGAAGCTCAGCTCCGCGAGGGATCGCCAGCGATAGGCATGCTGGCGGGCAGCCTGGAGCTTCCGGACGGGTGCTCGGTCTTCGCCGCCATCCGAGATGGGCGCGCGATCTCGGTCCGTTCCGATACCCAGCTGCGCGAAGGCGACAGGGTCATCGGCATCGGACGGGCCGAATGCGAGGGCGAGCTCTACAAGATCCTCCTGGGCGAGGAGCCGGAGACCGCGGACTGACGCGTTCTCGCGGCTAGGTTGGGTGGTCCAGGGCTGGCATCTCGCGCTTCCTGCGGGCTAGCCGCAGCCGACCAAGCGCCACCCGACCGGCGGCCGCCGAGCCGTACGACTCCCGTCTGCCCATCTCGCGAGCCGGCCGACGGCAGCGGGCGGGCTCCCCGCCCGTCCGCGAGAGGCTCCTGATAGGCCGACTCCGTGACCCTGGCGCGCAAGCCATTTCACCGACTGGCGCAACACTCTTGACAACGTCATTGTCAAGGTTCTATGGTCTCGGCGTGTCATCCGGTCGGCCGGATGGCCGGCGGTGGGTCGCCAGATCATCAGGACCCGGCCGGTTGGAGGTACATCATGAGTCTTGTTCGGCGCTCCGGTTTCGGCGACATTCTGTCGCTTCGCCAGGCGATGGACCGGCTCTTCGAGGAGAGCTTCGTGAACCCGCGAACCTGGCAGTTCGGCGACGAGCAGCTCGTGCCGATGGACGTCTACGCCTCAGATGACGAGGTCGTGGTCCAGGCCATCCTGCCCGGCGTGAAGCCTGAGGAAGTGGAGATCACAGTCGAAGGGACCACCCTCTCCATCTCCGGCGAGACGACCGTGACCAACGACGGCAAGGACGGCTCGATGCTGCTGCAGGAGATCCGGCGAGGCCGCTTCATTCGGACCCTTGGCCTGCCCGCGGGTCTCCAGCCCGATGAGGCCACGGCCACATTCGAGGACGGCGTCCTCACGTTGCGCATCCCCAAGGCGGAGCAGCTCAGGCCTCGCCAGATCAAGATCACGACCGAGCAAGCTCAGTCTGAGCAAGCTCCCTCTGCCGGCGATGGCCAGCACGCACGGCCCACGCCGGTTCAGGCGAAGTAGGCGGCCGTGTCCGAGCGAAGGTTCCAGCAAGACCCGGGGCGTCCCTGCTTCGTGATCAGCGTCGCGGCCGGCATGGTCCATGCCCACCCGCGCACGCTCCGCATCTACGAGGATGAAGGTTTGCTGGCGCCCGCTCGGACGCCGACGAACATTCGCCTCTACTCCGAGAACGACATCCGACGCATCCTCTGGATCAGGCGTCTCACTCAGGAGCGAGGCGTCAATCTGGCCGGGGTGCGCCTTCTATTCGAGCTCGAGGAACGGCTCGGGACCAGACTCCTGGAGGCGCTCTTCGACGAAGCCAAGGCCCGGCAGGCCCGCGAGGCGGCAGCCGCCAAGCAGGACCAGTCGGCTGACCCAAGCGACTCAACGGATCATCGAACCGATGAAGTGGCCTCCGACGGGGCCTTCTCGGATGGCTCGGCCACGATCCGGACCGCAGCACAGTCTGTACCCGCGGGCCTTCCCGCCCGGCAGCCCATCACACGTATAGTGGCCACCCGCGTGACCACGACTCGATCAGGAGATTCCAATGACTGACCGGCCGGCCGAGAAGGACGACGAGCAGCGAACCGACGAAATCACAACCGAAATCCAGGAGAAGCCGGACTCCGAGGGCGATGCCTCAGCCAAGGCTGACGAGGCGTCGGCCTCGGCCGACGTGCCCGTCGGAGTGCCGGGCATCCGGGAGCTGCCGCTCGTGGCCTTGCGGGAGACGGTCATCTTCCCCGAGATGATCGTGCCGCTCCAGGTCGGCCGCGAGAAGAGCGTCGCCGCTCTCAATGCTGCCGTTGAATCGAGTGGCCCGATAGCTCTCGTGACTCAGCGCCAGGCGGAGCGCGAGGAGATCGAGGATCCATCCGAGCTCTACGAAGTCGGCACGCTGGCCAAGATCGCCCAGGTGGTTCAGCTCCAGGACGGCACGGTTCGGGCCATCGTCCAGGGCCAGACACGCCTGCGGGTGATCGGCTTCGCCCAGACGAGCCCGTACATCATCATCCGGGCCGAGGAGATCGCGGACGTCGCGCCGGACGGGATCGAGATCCAGGCGTTGATGCGGACGGTCCAGGCCCAGATCGAGCAATACGTGGCCAGCGGTGCTCCGATACCCCCGGAGGCGGCCGTCGCCGCGCGCAACATCAGCCAGCCGGGACTGCTGGCCGACATGGTCGCGTACAGCCCGGACCTCTCCACCGAGGCGCGGATGGAGATCCTCGAGACGACCGACGTCCTGGAACGGCTCAAGATCGTCTCTGCGTTCCTGGGCCGCCAGATCGAGATCCTCGAGCTGAAGGGCAAGATCCAGTCCGAGGTCAAGTCCGAGATGGACAAGACCCAGCGCGAGTACATCCTGCGCGAGCAGCTGAAGGCCATCCAGCGCGAGCTCGGCGAAGACGACCCCCAGCAGGCCGAGATCAACGAGCTGCGTGAGAAGGTCGAGTCGGCCGGAATGCCCGAGGAAGTCAAGGGCCGGGCACTCAAGGAGATCGACCGCATGAGC
>PMIP01000045.1:0-1903 GCA_003158295.1 Chloroflexota bacterium
CTTGGTCTTGGGCTCGATCGCGACCTCGATGACCGGCTCCGGGAAGACGATGTTCTCGAGGACGATCGGGTGCTCTGGATCCGCGAGCGTATCGCCGGTGTAGCTTTCCTTGAGTCCCACGGCCGCCGCGATGTCGCCGGCGTAGACCGTGTCGATCTCCTCGCGGTGGTTGGCATGCATCTGGAGGATGCGCCCGATCCGCTCCTTCTTCCCCTTGGTCGCATTGAGCACGTACGAGCCAGCGGTGAGTGTGCCCGAGTAGACCCGGAAGTAGCCCAGCTTCCCCACGAACGGGTCGGCGGCAATCTTGAAGACCAGGGCACTGAACGGCTCGGAGTCGTTCGCCGTCCGGATCACTTCCTTGTGCGTATGGGGGTGCTCGCCGATCACCGGCGGCACATCCAGCGGCGACGGCAGGTAGTCGATCACCGCGTCGAGAACGGGCTGGATGCCCTTGTTCTTGAGCGCCGATCCGGCAAGGACGGGAACGATCCGGTACTCGAGAGTGCCGAGGCGCAGGCCACGCTTGATGTCGGCAGCGCTGAGGTCGTGGCCTTCGAGGTACTTGTGTGTCAGCTCGTCGTCCATCTCGGCGACGACCTCGACCATCTTCTCCCGCAGGGCCTTTGCCGGTTCCAGGAGATCGGCGGGGATGTCGATGATCTCCTCTTCGGCACCCAGATCCTCGGCCTTGTAGACGATCGCCTTCATCGAGATGAGGTCCACGATCCCGCGGAACTTGTCCTCGTTCCCGATCGGCAGCTGGATCGGCACGGGCCGGGCGCCGAGGCGCTCGCGGATCATGTCGACACAGCGCCAGAAGTCGGCACCGGTNNTTGATGAAGCAGATGCGCGGCACTCGATAGCGATCGGCCTGGCGCCAGACCGTCTCGGACTGGGGCTCTACGCCTGCCACGCCGTCGAAGACCACGACCGCGCCGTCGAGCACGCGCAGGCTGCGCTCCACCTCAACGGTGAAGTCCACGTGCCCGGGCGTATCGATGATGTTGATTCGGTGATCGTCCCAGAAGCAGGTGGTTGCCGCGGCAGTGATCGTGATGCCGCGCTCCTGCTCCTGGGGCATCCAGTCCATGGTGGCTGCGCCCTCGTGGACTTCGCCGAGCTTGTAGATCTTCTTGGTATAGAAAAGCACCCGCTCGGTGACCGTGGTCTTCCCAGCGTCGATATGGGCGATGATTCCGATGTTCCGCGTCTTGGCGAGCGGAACCTGACGTGCCACGAGTCTCTTGCGCTCCCTAGCGGGCGTTTACCACTTGAAGTGACTGAATGCCCTGTTGGCGTCGGCCATCTTGTGAGTGTCCTCACGACGCTTGACTGCCGCGCCGAGGCCATTCATGGCATCGACGAGCTCGGCGGCCAGCTTCTCCGACATGCTCTTGCCGTTTCGCTTTCGGGCGGCCTGGACGAGCCAGCGCACGCCCAGCGACATGCGGCGATCGCCCCGGATCTCGACCGGAACCTGGTACGTGGCGCCACCGACGCGGCGCGGCTTGACCTCGATGATGGGCGTTGCGTTGCGCATCGCCGACTCCAGCACCTCGATGCCGGGGCGGCGGGCCTGGGCTTCTGCGCGGGCCAGAGCCTCGCGCAGGATGCGCTCTGAGAGGTGACGCTTGCCGTCGGTCATGAGCTTGGTCTCGAAGCGGCTGCTCAAGCGAGTGGACGGTGCGCCCTGGTATTTGGTCTTGCGGGCGATCGTGTGACGACGGGGCATCGTTACTTCTTGCCCTTCTGCTGCGGGGACTTCGCGCCGTACTTGGAGCGGCCCTGCTTGCGGTCCTTCACGCCGGCGGCGTCAAGGGTGCCCCGGATGATGTGGTACTTGACCGACGGCAGGTCCTTCACGCGGCCGCCGCGGACCAGAACCACGGAGTGCTCCTGG
>PMIP01000045.1:2007-2804 GCA_003158295.1 Chloroflexota bacterium
GCACGGAGACGCTGCTCCTTTCGCATTCTGCTGCTGCTTGGTAGTGGTCTGGTCGGCGATCCTGTCGTGGACATCTGGTCGCGGCCGGGTTGGGCCCCGGTGCTAGTCCGATCGACGGGAACCTGCGCCGCCCTGGTGGCCTCCGGCGTCCGATGGGCCGCCACTGCGGCACCGGTCGCGACATGGAGGCGATCTGTCTGGCGCAAATCGCTCTATGGTCAGGCGGGCTACGACGATCGGCCGAGGCCGATTTCGTGATTGAGTTCCGCCGTCCGAGTGGCTGGTCGATGAGTCGCGATCGGCGCACGCCGATCACGGCCTCGATGAAGCCACGAGCG
This sequence comes from Chloroflexota bacterium, assembly GCA_003158295.1. Lineage (GTDB taxonomy): Bacteria > Chloroflexota > Limnocylindria > Limnocylindrales > CSP1-4 > Fen-1039. Next base: position 2,346 of record PMIP01000045.1, read on the forward strand.
GGGAGTTTATCAGCGGCCGCGGTGGGGTGTCAAACCTCCCGAGGTCTCGCCGGAGCTCTCCGCGCCTCTTCGGCCGGCCTCATGGATGGCGGGCGGCGCCCTACTCCTCTTCCGTCTTCGCCTTGCCCAGAATCTCCTCCAGGCTGGCGAGGTCGGACAGGTCGGCTTCCTCCCGGGATTCGCCTCCCAGCGCCTCGAGGAACGGGTTGACGAAGTCGGTCTCGTCCGTCCGCCCTTCTCCGGTACTGGCGGCCAGGATCGTGGCCAGGTCGGCCGTCTCCTCGGAAGGCCGCGCTCCGGCCTCCTCGAGGAACGGGTTGTATTCGTACTCCGGGCCGCGCAGCCTTTCGAGCGACTCGCCGGCGAGCGCCTCTTCGGCGGCCCGCCGCGCCCGCTCGCGAGCTGCGGCGATGTTGGCCGGCGCGCCCGTCCCGGCGGGGATGAGCTTGCCGATGATGA
>PMIP01000050.1:0-6482 GCA_003158295.1 Chloroflexota bacterium
AGCTCGACTCTCAACTTCCCACTCGGCGATGACCGGGCCAACGCGGTAACGGTGGCTCTCGGTACCGGAGGCATCGGAGGCATACTCTCGGTCACATATGCCGCTCCGACTCTTGGTCCCACGGCCCAGGTGATCTTCGACGTGACCGGCTACTTCACATCCTAGGGCTGACATCGCTCACTACGCAGCCATCGTGCATGGCATTCGCGATCGCCCGGTCCCAACCCTCAGTTGGCTGTAGGTACGCCAATCCAGAAGCGCGAGCCGTCCTCGGTCACAAGCAATCCAGTGGGTCCAAGGACAATCTGCCCGTTGGAGACAGCGGGCACGTCGCCGCTTTGCCTCAGCGGAACTAGATCGAGCTTGGGCCCAACCACGCACAGACTAGGCCAGGCATCCTGGGTGGCAGCGGCGGAACCGCCGCAGTCGCGGAGTAGCCCCCTGGCTCCGTCGGTGATCGGGGTGTTGGCGTAAGCAGAGAAGCCGTCCAGTGGCGTCCACCTTCTTCCGTCGGTAGAGATCCAGTCGGCGGAAGTGACGCCGCGAACGTTTGCCGCGTAGGCGAGTTGGGTAGCGAGAAGCGTGTGATCATCTACACGGATGACCGCCATCGTGACGGAGGCCGCAGCGGTGGTACCGCTCAGGCTGTCTCGAACCCAGTACTTACCGTCGGCGGAGAACCATAGCCCGCCCCGATACAAAGGCGGGTGGGCTGGTCCTTCGCCGGTCACGCATCCGGCGCCGCCGCCGCCCGTTGGTGCGTCGCCCGCCTGCTCGAGGACGACCCCCGGCAGCACGTAGCCGCCTGCGAAGGAAGCTGGGTCGCTTGCCGCCGAAGTCGACTTGCGTAGATCGGCAGGCAGCGCACCGTTCGTCCATGTTTGGCCGTTGGCAGACAGCCAGAGCGTATGGCTCGATCCCGCTGACCCGAGCGCGATAAACCCGCGCGAACCGCCAGAGATCGGGCCAAGAGTGCTGCTGCCGAAGGTCTTTGGGATGTCCAACGCGGTCCACGCGAGCGCGTCGGACGATGTCCAAATTGCACCCCGACTTGTGTACCACGGGCCACCGCAACCTCCGCCACAGTCGAAATAGCCGCGAACCAGAAGGGTTGCCGGACCTTCGTCGAATTCACTGACTGCCAATGAGCAGGCGTCGTGGTCTCCGGGGTTGGCGTGTTGAGCGTCGTACGTCTTGAATTCGCTGTCCCAGACGCTTGTATCCATCGTGGCACCGGCGTGCCAGGTCAACCCGTCGGCTGAAGCCCAGGGCGTGATCGTCCGCACGTGGGCGTCCCAGACGAACTCAACGAATCCGTTGCTCCATCCCATCAGGCTCACATTGGGACCAGCCAAAGGGTCGGTCGCGGTCGGCAAGGCCGGTGAGTGGCCGGCGGGCAGGGCGATCCAACCGAGGCCCGTCCAGGTGCCGGCGGGAACAGCGCCGAGACTCGGCAGGGGGCCCGTCGGAAGCGGAGGAGTGGGCGAGACCGGCCCTAGGTTGCCGCTCGGCGACGGGGTGTCGCCAGGCGTACCCGTTACGGCCGCGCTCGGCGTAGCTGTCTCATCCGAAGCTGTCGATGAGGCGGCGGCGCCGGGCGACGGACTGAGCGATGCGACGCTGCACGCCACAACCGAAACCGCGATCAGCAGTACCGCCGCGCAACTGGCCAGGCGGCCCTGTCTGCTGTGCTTGGAATAGCGGCCCGGCTCCACGTGGCCCCCTGTTCTGCCGTCGCGGTTGAACGCGATTGGGACGCCACCGGACATGGTCTCGTGACGGGAGCCGACGGGGGCACAGCGCGTTCTGCCCCGCCGCCCGGGCATCATTCAGCCATGGTGCCAGGCTAGCCAAGAGTCCAAGTTTGGCCGCGGCTGAGCGTGACCCTCGTCCCGTGGCAGGCGATACCGCCAAACCACCGCATCTGCGTCGGGACCGATCGCTTGTGCGATCTCGGTCACGCGATAGCGCGACCATTCGGGCATGCCCGCCGCTACGATTGCCGCTGGCGCGTCCAACCACCGCCAGCCCCGCGACGTCGTGCAGCGGACCGGAATAGGGGGAAGCATGGAGCAGAGGCCGGAGCCGCCCAGGTCGCGGCCTCGGACGGACTGGGACGCATGGGATCTGCCTGAGGAGCCCTCGCCGCTCGGCCGTCCGGCTCCCGCTCTTGCGGCAGTTGGAGCTGCCATCGTCGTCTGTGGCGTGGTCCTGCCCTGGGTCAACTACGGCAGCTCGTCGTGGGTGGATGGCTTCGGTGTCGATGTCTGGGGGGTCACCGCTCTGGGGCTCGCCGGCAGCCTGCCGCTTGTGCTCCGGTCCCGCTCGGCGATGGATGACGATGTCCTGTTGCTTCAGCTGCTCCCCGCGGGTCTTGGATTGCTGTCGGTCCTGGTGGCAATCAATGCTCAACAGAGCGCGCAAGCCCTGGTCGACTCCTACCGCGGGCACGGTATCTCAGCCTACCCAGCGATAGGTCTCACCTTCCTTATGTTCGGCGCTGTCCTATGTGCCATCGGCGGCATCGGGTCGACGGTCATGGCATGGCGACCCGACGGCGGCGATGGTTCCGGACAAGGGGAGGACGAGAGAATCGAGCGCAACGAACCCGGCAAGCGCGGCGGACCAGACGAGGTCGAGCCACCGCCGGTCCCGCATCCTTCGCCGTCCGGCCGCCTCGAAGGCGATCCGGGGTGGGGTTTCGTGCTCGAGCTCGTTGTCGGAGCGTTCGTCAGTCTCGCTTTTGCCATCGCCAGCGGCGCCGCAGCCTTGGCCGTTATCGGCGCCGCCGCGGCAGCCTCTCTCTTGATGGTCGTGGTGATGCTGTCGCTTCTAGGCGGGCTGGCCGGTGCGGTGCTTACCGACAGGTTGTGGCGCCGCTTTGTCTCGCGGAGCTAAGCAACGAGCGCCCGCGCCATCGGTGGCATCAGCTAGCGAGTGCCTCGCCGTGACCGCGTGGCCTCCACGATCAGGACGTGGACGGATTTCACGATGGTTTCATCGTGTCGCGTGGGCCGGCGCCGTTCCGGACAGTCAGACAAGCCCCCGGTCACGGGCGATCGAACGGAGCTGTTCTCGGAAGAGCGTCGCTCCACCGTTTGCTGGATGGCGCACAGCGAGACCGCCTAGGTTAAGCGCCTTGAGCGTTATGGTCGCCTTCAGGCCGACGGCGACGATCAGATGCGGCTGGGTCAACGAGACAAGGCGCGACAGCCACTCTTCACCGCCTCGGCGCTCGCTGGCCGTGGGCGTTCGGTTGGTGAGCGGCCGACCCTCTACAGCAGGATGAAACGGGACGGTGTTCCAGAGGATCGTCACTGGCTCAAGGCCTAGCCGACTCAGCTCTCGGTGGACGATCGTCGCGGAAGGCTCAACCCAGCCTCGTTCAGACTTCGAGCTCCAGCGCTCCGGCGGTAGCGATCGCTCAGACGTGAAGGCGATCCCCGAGAAACGGCAGCCACGATAGCCAGCCGCCTCGCCAACCAGCAGCAGGCGTGGCGAATGATGAGCCGGCCTGGCCTCAGGCTTCGCTGGACGCCGCCCAGAGGTTGATCCCGCTCTCCGTCGCGTGGCGGTCAATCTCGGCGAGCTCCGTTGCGGAGAACTCGAGGTTCCCGAGCGCGGCGACGTTCTCCTCGAGCTGGTCCACGCTGCCCGCTCCGATGACCGCCGAGGTCACGCGCGGGTCGCGGAGTGTCCAGGCGAGCGCCATCTGCGCCAGGCTCTGGCCGCGACGCTTCGCGATCTCGGCGAGCGCACGGACCTTGGCCAGGGTGTCGTCGCCGAGGAGCGCCGACGGCAGTGAGCCACCCGCCGCAGCACGCGAGCCGGCGGGGATGCCGCCAAGGTACTTGCCGGTCAGCAGCCCTTGTGCCAGCGGCGAGAAGACGATGCACCCAACCCCCTCTTCGCCTAGGGCGTCCAGCAAGCCGCCCTCGATCCAGCGGTTGAGCATCGAGTAGGACGGCTGGGCGATGACCAGCGGCGTGCCGAGCTCATGAAGGATTGCGACTGCCTCTCGCGCGTGCGTCGGCGAGTACGACGAGATCCCGACGTAGAGGGCCTTGCCCTGCCGGACCGCGGCGTCGAGGGCGGCCATCGTCTCCTCGAGCGGGGTCTCCGGGTCGAACCGGTGGGAGTAGAAGATGTCGACGTACTCGAGGCCCAGCCGACCGAGGCTCTGGTCGAGGCTCGCAAGGAGGTACTTGCGCGAGCCCCAGTTGCCGTACGGTCCGGGCCACATGTCGTAGCCGGCCTTCGAGCTGATGATCAGCTCGTCCCGGTAGCCGCGCAGGTCCGCGGCGAGGATTCGACCGAAGTTCTCCTCCGCCGAGCCGTATGGCGGGCCATAGTTGTTGGCCAGGTCGAAGTGCGTGATGCCAAGGTCGAAGGCGCGGTGGACGACTGCCCGCTGGCTGTCGATCGGCCGGTTGTGCCCGAAGTTCTGCCATAGCCCGACCGAGATGGCGGGCAGCTGGNNCCGGATCGCCGGTACTGCATGGCGTCGTAGCGGGTAGCGGCGGGAAGGTACGTCATCGTCTCATTATGTTCTTCCGCGAACAGCCAATGGGGGATACGGTCCGGGGGCCGTGCGAGTGTGCGAGGGGCCGTTTGTGACGTGCATCGCGACCAGACGCGCCACCATCCAGCGATCGTGCCGATCGGCAGGCGAAGGAGCCCAACGGCGGCCCGTAGCCGCGGCCAATTCCCGCTATCCATTCCCATCGTGTGTCAGTAGGATGGATGCGCTCGTCCGCCATCGGAAGCAGGCCATCCCGACGAGCAGGGCCGGACTGGGCGGCTCCGTCCGATCCCGCCCCTGAGGGTGCGTCAACGTAGATCTCGAGTCGCCACGCTTGGTGGACGCGATCGGTTGCAGATCCGCAGTAGCTGATCTCGGATCTGTCCGCTATCGAGAGGAGCAGGGTTCGGTGAAGTCACTCGTGTCGGCTGCTGTTCACCCTGATACGGCCTTCTCGGCTTCGCGCCGGCCGCTGGTCCGGCTTCTCGGCATCGCTCCTGCGGCGCTCCTGGTCTCAGGGATGTTAGCCGTCTGGGCCGGACCCCTCGCCGGGCCTGTGGCCGCGGCAACGGGCGACTGGCCGCAGTTCCAGGGCGGCCCGACCCACATCGGGTACAACGCCACTGAGACGACCCTGTCGGCAGCCAACGTTGCCGGCCTGAGCAGGGCGTGGACCGGCCCGGGCGGAGGCACGCCGGTGGTCGCCGATGGCGCGGTCTACGTCGTGGACAGTGCCGGCTACCTGGATGCCTATGCGGTTGGCTGCCGCAGGGACGGCGGGCTCTGCGCGCGGCTCTGGAGCGGCTACGTCGATTCCCCCCCGACAGAGGCGCCGGCCGTCGCCGATGGCGTGGTCTACTACGCAGGCCCAGACGGCAACGTGTACGCCTTCGCTGTCGGCTGCCGAAGCGATGGCGGGACCTGCTCGCCGCTCTGGACCGCAGCCACCGGCGACTATATCCAATCACCGGTAACAGTCGCGGACGGAGTCGTCTACGTCGGGTCATGGGGCAACAAGCTGTATGCGTTCGATGCGACCGGGGTCACGAACTGTAGCGGCAGTCCCAAGACCTGCACGCCGCTCTGGACGGGGGCCACTGGCGAAATCAACGCCGCGCCTGCGGTCGCGGACGGTGTCGTCTACATCGGCTCCTACGATGGCAAGCTCTATGCATTCCCCACCGGCTGCCGAAGCGATGGCGGCTCCTGCACCCCCAGTTGGACAGGCACGGCCGGCTCCATCTGGTCCTCTTCGCCAGCAGTCGCGAATGGCGTCGTGTACGTAGGATCCACTGACCACAAGCTCTATGCGTTCCAGGTTGGCTGCAACAGCGGCGGCGGTTCCTGCTCCCCGCTCTGGACGGCCACCACCGGCTGGTCCATCTACTCCTCGCCTGCGGTGGCGAACGGAGTGGTCTACGTCTCCGACGATTGGGCGCTGTATGCGTTCGGGGTCGGCTGCAATAGCGGTGGCGGGACCTGCGCGCCCGTCTGGAGGGGCTCATCGAGCAGCCAAATCTCCTCCTCGCCTGCGGTGGCGAACGGCGTGGTCTACATCGGCTCAAACGGCGACCTGAGGGCATACGCTGTCGGCTGCCGAAGCGACGGCGGATACTGCACGTCGATCTGGACGGCCCCCACCGTGGGAGCGTCAGCCTTCGGCGCGCTTGCATTGGCCAACGGCGTTGTCTACGTTTCGTGTACGGTTGGTATGCGCGACCTGTACGCGTTCAGCCTCCCGCCGACCACATACCATCCGCTGACGCCCACACGCCTGCTCGACTCCCGCGATCACACCGGTGGTCTGGGCACCTTTAGCTCCCATGTGGCCCAAACGTTCACGGTGACAGGCCACGGTGGCGTACCGGCCAATGCGACAGCCGTGACCGGCAACGTGACGGTCACCGGCCAGACCAGCGGAGGTTTCCTCTCCATCGGTCCTGTGGCTCAGAACAACCCG
>PMIP01000050.1:6537-6717 GCA_003158295.1 Chloroflexota bacterium
CGACTCCCGCGATCACACCGGTGGGCTGGGCATCTTCAGCTCCCATGGGGCCCAGAGCTTCCAGGTCACCGGCCACGGTGGCGTGCCCTCCGGCGCGACGGCCGTGACCGGCAACCTGACCGTCACCCAGCAGACCAGCGGCGGCTTCCTGTACATCGGCCCTGTCGCGATGAACAACCC
>PMIP01000092.1 GCA_003158295.1 Chloroflexota bacterium
AGTTGCGCCGACAGTCGCGCCGACGCCCACTCGGTCTCCGACCAGTGCCGTCACGCCCCCGCCAACGAGCACCGGCGTCACGCCCGCCTCAGGTGCGGCCGGCAGCATCATCTGGTCTCTGCCGGTCGCTCTGATCGCGTTCTTAGGCGGCCTGCTCGCCCTCGCCATTCGTCAGCGGCGCCGGATCTCGTAGCGCTCCGAGAACGCGGCCGACAAGCCGGTCGCCCACAGGGGCCAACAAGACGATGACGCTGCGGGATTCCCTCGCAGCGTCATCAAGATTCACTCCTCGCGACGCGCTCAGCGCCGACGACGCGCAACTCACGGTGGCTCGCCCGCCGGGGCTGATGCTTCTGCGCGCTCGCTTCTTGTCTCGGCCTCAAGTCCTCTCGCCCCGACCAGACTTCCCTCAGCTCACTTCACCACCAGGGTGTACCCCGGGGTTGCGGTCTGCCCGCTCACCTGTGTGCCGTAGCACCACGCGTCGATGGTGAAACTGAAGGTGCCGGCGACTGTGGGCGTTCCCGAAATCTGGATCGTGTTAATTGGCTCCTTGGCCAATACGAGGTTGAGCCCCGCGGGAAGCGCGCCGTCCTGGACCGAGGCGCCACCCACGGGCGTCACGGCCTGACTGACGGTGATGGTGGCCGCGTAGGATGAGCCGACCTGGGCGTCGGGCAGGGTCGCGGGCGAGAACTGGAGTGGCGGTCGGGGTGTGCAGCCGAGCGCTGCCGTGAGCGCGAGGGAGCACGCGATCCCCTTCGCGATTCTGCCTCTCGACAACATCTGCATCACCGCCAACCTGTTCGCCAAGTGGCCTCCGGCCGAGCGCCAGCATCGGCGTGCCTGACAGATAGCGCCAAGTGCCGGAGGTCGTCAATCCCGGGTTCGCTGCCCGACCTGACGAGAGATGAGCCCGTGCCTGACCATGCCTGACCGTGCCTTCGAGACGATCGTTGCGGAGCCGCTCGCGAACGGCGATGATCGAGCCGTACCGGAGGGGCTGCGCGTGAGATTCCTGGGACGTTCTCCGCGGCGAGAGGCAGTCCCGTATGTGCTCCATGAGCCGTACGGCGAAGCGCGCTCGAGACTGCTGTCGCGACGGCCGGCGCCCGAGGACGACTCGACCGCCCGGCCCGTCGGGCGACTGTTCGCCATCGTCGCCGACCTGGGCCTCGAGGATTACCTCGTCAGCGTCTATCTGTTCGCGGACGGCACGATCTCGATCTACAGCTCCGTCGGCATCCACTCCACCGGCCTGCGTGGCGCACCCAAGGTGACCGAGGCCGCGGCCGCGATCTTCGAGGAAGTCGAGCAGACCCTCGGCGAGTTCTCGCCGGTCGAAGACCTGGGCGCCCTCCCGCTACCCGATCGCGGTAACTCGCAGATCCTCGTCCGGGCGTACGACGGGGACTTCGCCGCATCCGATCGCCTGGATCAGAGGCACGCGATGGTCGCCACGCTGGCCGCGATGGCGCTTCTCCTGACGCGGCTCGCACGGTCGGCGATCGTCGAGGGGTTCGACCGAGTCGAGGCCGGGGAGGTGCGCTACCGGCTCGCCCCCGAGTACCGAAGCCTCCGATCGTCGCTCATGGACTGGCTCCCGGCGCCGGAGCAGCTGCCTGCGGCTACTCGGGTCGCGAGCGTGGCTGTTGAGATCGGCGAAACGGAGACTGAGACCGTGACCAGCCTGTTCGCGTTCGCGGACGGCTCCACGAGCCTCTATCGGAGCGACGGGACCCTTATGAAGGGCCTCAGCGTGACCCCCGGCGTCGCCGATGCTGCGCGTGCGCTGCTCGAGTCGATAAAGCCCGCGCTGTCGGCGTTCGGCCCGGCTGAGCTGATCTCGCTGCCGCAGCCGGGTCGCGTGCAGTTCGTGGCCCGCGCCAGGCTCGACGAGAACAGCGAGTGGTCGCAGCTACTGGCCGTCGCGAGCCGAGAGGCGCTCGCGGGCGGCTTGCATCCTCTCTCGGCGGCGTTCGACCGAGCGAACGAGGTGCTCCGGATCGCCGGCTGAGGGAACACCCGCGCGACAACGGCAGAAAGCGTCGGTCGTGCGGACCTCCTGGCCAGTTCGAACGCTGTCGACGGAGCTGCGTCGCCGGCCAACCCGCGCCAACGTCACCCGATGCGGCCGGCCCTACCCGGCGGCGGGTACCGGCCCCTCGCGAACGCCGAGCACGTTACCGTCCGGGTCCTTGAACCAGGCGCCGCGAGCCGGACCGACCTGGGCGATGAAGTTGACCGTCTTCGGCGTCTCGTACTCGTCGAAAGTGACTCCCCGCGACGTCAGATCGCGGACCTCCGCCTCGATGTCATCGACCTCGAAGTGCGCGACCGTCGGACCACTTACCGGGGGCTGTCCGCGCCGAATCGACAGTTGCGACCCCTTGCCGGCGCCGAACCGGCAGGTAAACGGTGTCTCCTCGAGGAGCGTCAAGCCAAGCTGTTCCTTGTAGAACTTCTTGGCTCGGTCCACGTCCGACACTACCAGCGTCGTGACGGCCAGGGAATTGGCAAGCATCGTCGTCACCTCGAGCGAATGAGTAGACCGAAGGCGTCGCGAGACCCTCGTGGGGTCGCGCCGTTCGGCTCCTGGGATCTGGCTACTTCTTGATGTAGATGGTCACGGGCGGGATCATCCCGTACCGCTCCATGGTCGCAGCCATCTCGGGCGAGGCCGCTGTCTGCGCTGCCTGGAAGGCCTCCAAGTCCGGTACGTCCCAGGTGCTGGCGACGCGGTTGCTGCCATCCATGGCGACGTAACTGGATCCGTCCGACGCGACGGCGGACATCTGGGCGACCATCTCCGGCTTGAACTTAAGCCAGGCCTCCACATCCTTGACCGCCGCGGTGACCACGATCTTCGCCATGCAACCTCCTTCGGGAGGCGTGCCTCGGAACCCGATGGCAGGGACGCCAGCCCGGTACGTGGGCGGGAGTGTGCGCGAGCGCTTAATTCCTGGCCCTGCGTGAGGTCAGCCGGACCACAGGATGAACCGACGGACCGTCAGGCGAGGCTTGCCTCCTCAGAGCGTCGGAGAGCCTCCGGACTATTGGGCGCCTGAGCCGAGCCGGTCGTTGACATAATCCATCAGATACCATACGCTATGGATGGTAACGGATTTATCGTCAGCCAGGCGAAGCGATCTGCGGAACCTCGGAAGGATTGCACCATCATGACCGGCGAACGCACCAAAGGCTCTATCAACAAGGCCACGGGCAAGATCGAGGAAGGGCTCGGCAAGCTGACCGGCGACAGGTCGCAGCAAGCCAAGGGCAAGGCAAAGCAGGTCCAAGGCAGCGCGCAGCAGGGCCTGGGCAACGTCCAGGACGTCGTCCGGCGGAGCTGACAAGGAGATCGTCTCCAAGACGGCAGGACCGCGCATTCGCTAGCGCTCACTCGACTCGCGAGGGCTGCTCGTCTCTCGTCCCCAATTCGTGTCTCAATGGAGGAAACGCCGCTATGGGCATCATCGCGTGGATCGTCCTCGGTGCGATCGCCGGCTTCATCACGAACCTCCTCATGGGCGGCTCGGAAGGCGTCATCGCCACGATCATTCTGGGCATCGTTGGTGCTGTCGTCGGGGGCTACCTGGCCGGCACGGTCTTGAAAGTCGCCGACGTGACCGGAGTCAATGTCGAGAGCATCGTGGTCGCCGTGATCGGTGGCGTCGTCGTGGTCGCGGTGTACCGGCTGTTCATGGGCCGACGCACCGATCAAGCCTAGGCCTGCCCGTGGGACCGGTAGGCATCCGGACGCCGACCGGTCCGAGCTGGCCTCCAGGTGGCAAACGCGGGTCCGATAGCCCGTGCAGCTTTCGCGCCCTCAAGCGGGCGAGAGGAACAGATCGAAGGAGGGTAGTCATGCCGAGTTTTGGGTCGCCTTTTTCGGGACTGGCGAACGACAGGAAGCTCACGAATCACGAGCTCATCAGGGCAATCCGGTTCACGGTCGCTTCGGAGTACGAAGCGAATCAACTGTATGTACAGCTAGCCGAATCAACGGACGACAAGCTCGCCATCGCGGTGCTTACGGACGTCGCCAACGAAGAGCTCCGTCACGCCGGACAGTTCCTACGCCTGCTCTACAAGCTGGCTCCAGATGAAGAGAAGCTGTATGAAAGAGGGGCAAAGGAAGTCGAAAGGGCAATGGAGAGTTCGAAGTAGAACGCTCCCACCGCCCGCGCACCGTCCCGATCCGCATCGTGCCTGACTCCGAGGCCGACGCCGGTCCACTGCCGAACATCATCGCGCGGGATCGCGTGTCGCGGCGCACGGACGGCGCCAAGCCAGCGAACTGCCTTCGTCCTTGGCCAGTGCGCGCCAATGTCACTAGAGGGGTCGTCAGCCGCCGCTCCTCCCGCGCCAGTTCCCCCGCCAACTATGGGTTCTTCTGGCCCCACTCGATCTGACCCTTGGCGTTGGCGCAAAAGCTCATCCACTGGGGCATCGACCCGTTCGTGGGATCGGTCCAGGCCAGATGACCGTTGACCGTATGTGGCTCTGGGTCGACGTGGTAACCGGGTGCCTTTGGCAGCGCCAGGCGATTCAGGAAGAGAATCGAATCGCCCATGTCCCATGCAATCGGATCCTCGAAGTCTTCCCAGGCTTCCCAGCAGCCGTCGTATCTCCTGTCGGGGAGCAGAACCGCGACAAAGCCGCCTCCGTTCGTCCCAGACAAGAGCAGGTTGCCTTTCTGATCGCCACCCCCGATCTGCTTGTAGGTCCCCGGGATATCCACCGTAGTCCCGTCTTGGAGCGTGACAACATCGCCATCACCAGAAAGAAGGCCCGATTCGATGACGCCTGCCATCGTCGGACGGAGGGGCTCCGGCGGTGCCGGGTAGGGCTGGGCAAAGAGCCAGAAGCCCTGGAATGCCACGGCGAGCAATGCCGTAGCGAGCAGAGCGACACCAAACAGCATCGCCAGCGATCTGGAACGTCCCCGTTGTCCCGTGGCTGCCTCCCCACGCCGATGATGCCTTCCCCAGCCCCTCCTCACGGGCCGTCCCGGCCCGCGCATTGTGAGCTCTGGTCCTGGCCACCACAAGTCGCCGCGGCGGAGGCGCCCGCTAGGTGAGGCAGCCGCTCGACGTGCTCACGGGGCTGGCCCTCGCGACGGGCAGGTCTCCGACTTCGAAGGTTCGGCTGCTATCGTCGACGAGGTGGGCGGTCAGGAGGACGACTCCGTCGGCGCTGCGGGTCACTTCGAGGTCCCAAGGCAGCGGCGGCATGTCGAGGTAGTTGTCGAGCTGCGCAGTGGCGCCGGCTGGGATCGTCGGTACCGGCTCCCCGTTGATGTAGACCCAGGCGAACGCGCCATTGATTCGCACGGCTACTGGGGACTGACCGACGTTCTTGATGATCACGCTGTACGAGCAGCTGCTCGCGAGCGGTAGAGGCGGAGGATAGGGCGTCATCACGACCGAGGCGGACAAGGACCCCCCTGCCGCCGTGCACCCGGCGGCGGTCGCGGCAAGGAGAAGAGCAAAGACGACCCGCCGCATTGCGACCTCCCCTTCTATCCGTTACCTACGCCCCGCGGCGAGCGACGGATCACGGCATCCGCTGGGCCTGCGCAACTTGCGGACGTTGCAGAGGGATCTCGCCGTACTTGGCGAGTGTTCGCCAATGTCACCAGAGAGCTGCCTTTGCCGTCGGTGCAACTCCTCACCCACTCGAGCGAGCGGTCTGACGCGGCGGACAACTCGCGAGGTCCGGCGGTGTCTCAGTCGGGCTGGGCAGGCGCCACGTCAAACGATTGCGGATCGACCGCCAGGGTCCGTGCGATGAGCAAGCGCGCACCGTCGAGAACATGTTGCTGGTCGGGCACGAAGAGGTGGACGATCGGCAACTCCAGGATCGTGACATCCATAGCGTCGGGCCCCACGGCCCACATGACCCTGTAGATGGGTCGTTCTCCCTGAGCAATTCGCCGTCGATCGGCTTCGATTGCCGTCTGCAGCCGAGCGCGGGAGCCCTTGACGCCCATGGAGCGGAGTCTAGACGCAGGTCGAGCAGGGTTCTCTCCCGACCCGCCGGGACGGTACGCCCGCGGTTGGCGAGTGTGCGCCAATGTCACCACCAGGCGACGCAAGAGCCGAGATGCTGAGATTCTACGGGCCCTGGAGGGGCTCGGTGTTGTGGACGGCGATGTAGGACACAGCGGAGGAATCCTGCATTAGGGGCTGGCCGTTGCCGTCCATCACGGTGATTCTGAACGTAGAGGGGCTAATCACCACGGTCCTTAGATAGCCCGTCGCGCCGGGGAACCCGGGCGGAGTCACCCAATTCGCCACGACCGTGTAATTGCTGTCAGGAAAAGGCGACGATAGAGTCACCGTGACTCCCAATCCAGAGTTAGGCAATGCCATTAGGGCATACCCGGCTCGGTAGTCGACGACACCTGGGAGACCCTGGATACCCTGCGGGCCGGTTGCTCCGGTTGCCCCGGTGGCCCCCGTTGCTCCCGTCGGACCAGTGACCCCGGTGGCCCCCGTTGCTCCCGTCGGACCAGTGACCCCCGTGGCACCCGTGGCACCCGTAGCGCCAGTGGCACCCGTGGGACCTGTCCCACATGTGGCACCTGTGTCACCTGTGGGACCTGTGTCACCTGTGGGACCTGTGTAACCTGTGGGACCTGTGGGACCTGTGACACCTGTGGGACCTGTGTCACCTGTGGGACCTGTGACACCTGTGGGACCTGTGGGACCTGTGGGACCTGTGGCACAGCTGGCACCTGTCGCGCCTGTGGCACCTGTGGGCCCCTGAGGACCCTGTGGGCCGGTGTCACCTGTGGTCCCCTGGGGACCCTGTGGGCCGGTGGCACCGGTGGCACCGATCGGACCCTCTGGGCCGGTGGCACCCTGTGCACCAGTCGCGCCCGTAGAGCCCAGAGGACCCTGCGGACCCTGCGGGCCTGTAGCGCCGGTGGCACCAGTTGCTCCCGTGGCACCCTGTGCACCAGTCGCACCCGTAGAGCCCAGAGGACCCTGTGGACCCTGCGGGCCTGTAGCACCGGTAGCACCAGTTGCACCAGTTGCACCCGTGGCACCCGCGGGACCAACGATGAAGTAGCCGGTCAAATCGAAGATCACGTGGGCTGTCGGGCCTGGAGTCGGAGCAGCATAGGTGACAGAGAGAGTGCCTCCCTCCCCGAGAGCGACAGTGACCGCGCTGGCCCGATCGTCACCGAGCGGGAAGTTGAGAGTGGAGCTGGTCGGGTTGTTCATCGCGACAGGGCCGATGAACAGGAAGCCGAACTGTGTTTGCTGGGTCACGGTCAGGTTGCCGGCCACGGCAGTGGCTCCGGCCGGGACGACACCGCCCGTGACCTGGAACGTACGCGCCACGTGAGAGCTGAAGGTGCCAGACAACCCAACGCTGGTGCGGGTGTCGAGGATGCGTGTCGGCACGACTCCTACGAACACGGAGCCAGACGAAGCCACCTGGGGCGACGCACTCACACCGGCGGCTATGCCCGATCCCGCCCCGACAAGAGCCGCCACTCCGACGACCGACACCAACGCACGGCAGACTACGCTCAGCCTTGGAAGCCGGGGCCTGCGCGAGCCAAACATCTGGTCTCCTCCAATCTCCGTTGGGGCCCCCACTCGCAACCGGACGCAGGCTCGAGCACGATGTCAGCTTAGTCCTGTGGCTGAAGGTATTACTGCCTTCGACGCATCTCCGCCGCGAGAGCACGCTCGGAGACTCAAGCGTTGGTCAGTGTTCGCCAATGTCACTAAAGCGAACGCCCTCGGAGAGACTGACAGTGAACGGCCGATGGCCGAAGAGGCCGCAGCTTTAGCCGGCGCCGTAGTTGTCGATGAGCCAGGGCCCCGGCGGCTGTCGCTGTAACGAGACGGTCCAGGGGTAGTGACCCGCCGAGAAGCCGCCCCAAACCTCGCGAACGTCGAACTCGCATGCGACGACGACCGCCGTGGCGGTGTTCACGTAGTCAGAGGTAGGGCGGCAATGGAGATTCTGGAACTCATCGCCGGGCGGCGGGTCACTCAGGACGCCAGTGCGCCGCTCGGGGACCAGGTATGTATTCATCAGTGCCTGATCGCCGTTGCCCATGGCTTGAAGGAAGGAGTAGGCGGTATCCACTGGCGACTGGGCGGCGACTGTGGGTGCGGGACCGCTGCCGCAGCCGGCGACGAATACCGACGACAGAACCGCGATTGCTATCCCGGCCCAGCGGAGTTGTGTCCACCTAGCGCCACGCGTCGGCGACCAGTGTTCTTCCACGCAGAGGATTATGCCGCACGCCCCGACGGCAGCAGAACCGCCCCGGCAACGTCACGAACATTCCCTATTCACAGTCTGGCGGCCGCCCTGTCAGGTGCGCCACGGCACACGAACCGGCGCCAAGCTGGCTAGCTGACTTCATCGTTGGCCAGTGTTCGCCAATGTCACTCGAGGGCAGCCCTTGGCTGGTTGGCGCGAATCCTGTTCGACGGCTGACACAACCGAGCGTCGGCATCGGACGGCGTCAGGCCGGCACACCCGACCGAGGAGGGGGTGAGCGTGATCCCCCCGGTGTTGTATGCGAAGTCAACGCGCTTGGTATCCATTGGGTCGAGAGTCACCGTCACCGGTGGAGGTGCGACCATGCCGACGACCGTCTGTGCAGTCACAACGTATGTGCCGTAGCCTCGGACGAGGGCGTCGTAACTGCCATCCGCAGCGGTAGTCGCTCGCGCCACCTCACCCTCGTGCGTACCGGTGACGGTAATCACGACCCCAGCCACGGGTTTCCGAGGGCAAGGGGTCGATGGCGTCTCTCGGGCGGGGCAGACGGGCCCGGCTGTCACGGTTCCGACGATGTAACTGACCGGCTGGCCCGATGGGCTAGTCGGGCCAGCGCGCGACATGGTCGCCACCAGAGCCACCAGAGCGACGGCAGGCACGAGCAGAAGCATGACTGCCCATTGCCGTCGCCACCGAAATCCTCGTGACTCGGCCACGATGATCCCCCTTCCTCCCAATCGATTCTGCCACCCCAGTCTATGGGGACGAGACGGCCATGAGGGCCCGACCCCGCTAGACCCAGGTCGCGTCTTCGCGGTCCCGGCGGCAGTCCAACCGTATGGTGTCGGGCCGACTCGTCTCGATCGGACCTGATGAGACACGGCGCCGGAATTAGCCACCGTGCCCTCGCCGGACGCGGTCGATGGTGAAGGGGACCGGCGGGGATCGACATCGAAGCCGGAAGGAGCGCCGGCAGGATGCGAGCCGACACAGCGCGCAACGCCGCGCTCCGAGGCGAGCAGGATGCCGGCATCCGTACGGCTGATCCACGCTACCGCGTGAACTCCCCGCGTAACTCCCACGGAATCGAAAGAGCCGGCCCAGAGGACCGGCTCTTCGTGTCTGCGAAAAACCGTTACGGCTTGGCGCCGGCCAACGCCTTGCGGCCGAGGTAGAGAGCACCGTTGCCGAGCTCTTCCTCGATGCGAAGGAGCCGGTTGTACTTGGCCACTCGCTCGGACCGTGACGGTGCGCCCGTCTTGATCTGGCCCGTGCCCATGGCGACCACGAAGTCCGCGATCGTCGTGTCTTCCGTCTCGCCGGATCG
>PMIP01000026.1 GCA_003158295.1 Chloroflexota bacterium
CGCGCGGAACATCGAAGAGGGCGGCTCGCTCACGATCATCGGTACGTGCCTCGTCGACACCGGCTCCCGCATGGACGACGTGATCTACGAGGAGTTCAAGGGCACCGGCAACAGCGAGCTCATCCTGGACCGCAAGCTCGCCGAGAAGCGCATCTTCCCGGCCATCGACGTCCAGCGTTCGGGCACTCGCCGCGAGGAACTGCTCCTGGAAGAGCCGGTCCTCAAGATGGTCTGGACGATGCGGCGGATGCTCTCCGCGGTCGGGACGAACGAAGGGATCGAGCTGCTGCTCAACCGGCTCTCCAAGACGGACAACAACGTCTCGTTCCTGGCGACGCTGACGAAGAGCCTGGACCAGTAGTCCTGGGTTCGGTCCACTGCTCCCACGCGGCCCGGCACCTGTCGTGGCGCTACCCGGCGGCGGCCGAGGGGCATGCGAGAATTGAGCCATGTTCCTAGACCAGGTCAGGATCTGGGTGCGGGGCGGCGACGGCGGCGACGGCGCGGCGACCTTTCGGCGTGAGGCCCACGTGCCGCGCGGCGGCCCCGACGGGGGCGACGGCGGCCGCGGCGGCTCCGTCTATCTCGTCGTCGATCCGGGCGAGACCAGCCTTCGCGACTTCCGCCACGCGCATCATTTCAAGGCCGTTTCGGGGGGCCGTGGCGCCGGACAGCGGATGCACGGCAAGGCCGGCACCGATCTGACGCTGAAGGTACCGCCCGGCACAGGCATATTCGATGACGAGTCGGGCGAGTTGATCGGCGATCTGGTCGCTTCCGAGCAGACGCTGATGGTCGGCCGGGGCGGCCGCGGCGGCCTGGGCAACGTCCACTTCGCGACCTCGACTCACCAGACTCCCCACCACGCCCAGAAGGGCGAGCCGGGCGAGGAGCGCTGGATTCGCCTCGAGCTGCGGCTCATCGCCGACGTGGGGCTCGTGGGGCTGCCCAATGCCGGCAAGTCCACCCTGCTCGCAGCCCTGACCGCGGCCACACCGAAGATCGCCGACTATCCGTTCACGACCCTGGAGCCGAATCTCGGCGTCCTCGACCTCGGCGACGAAGATAGCCGCCGCCCGACGATCGCCGACGTGCCCGGGCTCATCGAAGGCGCCAGCTCCGGCGCCGGCCTGGGCCACGCATTCCTGCGTCACGTGGAACGGACGCGGATCCTCGTCCACGTCGTGGACGGCTCGGATCGCGACCCCGAGTGGAACTACAACGTGATCCGCGACGAGCTGGCCGCCCACGATCCGGCGCTGCTCGAGAAGCCGGCACTTGTCGCGTTCAACAAGATGGATCGGCCGCAGGCCACCGAAGCCTGGGCCGCTTTCCAGGCCGCCCGCCGAGCCGAGGGAGTCGAGGCCGTGGCCATCTCCGCCTCCGAGGGCGACGGCCTGACAGGACTTCGCGCCCGTCTGGCGGCGCTTCTCCCCGATGCCGCGGAGCTGGCGGAGCCTCGTGAGCCGGCCGGGGTCGTGGTCCACCACATCGATTCCGTGGGCGATGCCTTCCGCATCGACCGCGAAGACGGCGTGCTCGTGGTCCACGGCAAGAAGATCGAGCGGCTGGCCGCTCAGACCAACTTCGAGGTCGAGGAATCGGCCGAGAGGTTCCAGCGGGACCTCGTCCGGCTGGGGATCGACGAGGAGCTCCGCCGCCGGGGCGTCGCTGCCGGGGAAACGGTCCGGATCGGCGGCAGCGAATTGGAGTGGGAGCCCGACGAGTGGGACTCCTGATGACCCGGCCGGACTGGGTCGCGCAGGGCGATCGACGCGTCGGCATCCTGGGCGGTACGTTCGACCCCATCCACTACGGCCACCTCGTGATCGCCGAGCAGGTTCGTGAGGCTCTCGAGCTGGATCGCGTTCTCTTCGTGCCTGCCGCGATCCCTCCCCACAAACCCGAGGCCGTGCTGGCCCCGGCCACGGATCGTGCGGCGATGGTGGAGCTGGCCATCGCGGGCAATCCCGCCTTCACGATCTCTCGGATCGAGCTGGAGCGAGACGGTCCTTCGTACACCGTCGACACCGTTGGGGAGCTGGTCGACGAAGCGGCACGCCAGGGAGTGGCGCGGGACTTCTTTTTCATCCTCTCCGCCGAGGCGCTGACCGGCCTCGACGCCTGGCACGAACCGCTCCGCTTGATGTCGCTATGCCGGCTGGCAGTAGTGCCCAGGCCGGGAGCACCACTGCCGGACGGGGCGTGGCTCGAGTCTCATCTACCGGCCGCCGCCGGGGCCTCTGCCGGGGCCGGAGTCGATCGCGTCGTATGCGTTGAGACCGTGCCTCTCGCCCATTCAGCCTCGGATGTTCGCACCCGCGCCGCGGCGGGTCGCTCGATCCGGTATCTCGTCCCGCCGGCCGTTGAGGCGTACATACGCGAGCATCGGCTGTATCGTTCCGACCATGCCCGGAGGACCGCTTGACGTGACCGACCCATCGCCCTCGGCGGAAGTGACGCCCAGCCCAGACGGCCTGCCGCGACGGCGCAAGCGCACCGCCGGGTCACAGGCAGCCGGCGAGGCGGCCGCCGCCGACGCTCTGGAGGCGGCTACCGCCGCCGAAGCGCCTGAGGTGGAATCCGAGCCGGAGATCGAAGAGTCGCTCCGCCAGCGCGGCCTGCGCCTGAGCGCGCTCGATGTCGCCCGCAAGATCGTCGAGGCGGCGGAGGACAAGAAGGCGGCCGACATCGTTCTGCTCGACGTGACGGAGCTGACCTCCTTCACGGACTACTTCGTGATCTGTTCGGGCGGTTCGGAGCGCCAGCTCGGCGCGATCGGCGACGGCATCGTCCAGGCGCTACGCGACGAGGGTGTTCGGCCGATCGGACGCGAGGGCGGATCCAATTCGCACTGGACGTTGCTCGACTTTGGCTTCGTAATCGTCCACATCTTCGCTCCGCCGGAGCGCGACTACTACCAGCTCGAGCGCCACTGGATCAAGGCGAAAACGGTGCTGCGAGTTCAGTAGCGGCCACGGCGGCACCGGCGGTGAGGCCCCCAGCCTCCGGGATCGACCAGGCCCGCACGGCGCCGGTCGAGAAGGCGCCACGCGAACCGGTAGGCCGGCCAACCTGCGCAGACAACAACTATTCCGTAGACTGCACGGACCGGCGCCCCTCCGGTTGGCTCAGAATCCGGGAGTCAAGCTACGACAACTCTCTACGCCCCAGAACGTCGCCCCCATCGGGAGCCCACCATCGTTGACTACGTCAACATCCGGTGGGTCGACGAGTGGTGCAAACGCTGCAACATCTGCGTCGAGATCTGCCCAAAAGACAGCCTGGTGCTGACCCATGACGCCATCATCGAGGCGACGGACTGCATCCGCTGCGGCCTGTGCGAGCGCTTCTGCCCGGACCTCGCCATCGAAGTCCTGCCCAAGCGCGACGAGTCGGGCAAGCTTCCGATCGAGGCGGCACCGGCCAAGACGCCGGTAGGACAGGCTCGTCCCCACATCCCGGACGTTGCCCGCGGCCCGGCCGTGGCCGGCACCGACCCCCATCGCGGCCTCACCGACGCAGAGAGCGCTCCCGACGTCGACCGCGACAACCCAACGTGATCGACAGGATCGACCGATGACCAAGCGACTCGTACAGGGAAACGAGGCTGTTCTGCTCGGCGCCATCCGCGCCGGGGCCAGCTACTTCGCCGGCTATCCGATCAGCCCCTCGTCGGAGATCCTGGCCCAAGCGTCGCAGTACGCCGTCGGGCATCCGGAGTTTCGCTTTCTCCAGGCCGAGGACGAGATCGCCAGCGTCAACGCCATCATGGGCGGGAGCCTGGCCGGGGCCAAGTCGTTCACCGCCACCTCCGGGCCGGGCTTCAGCCTGATGCAGGAGGCCATCGGGTATGGCCACAAGATTGGCATCCCGGCGGTCGTCGTGAACGTGATGCGCGTGGGACCGGCCACCGGCATGCCGACGATGCCCGGCCAGGGCGACCTCAACCAGAGCCGCTACGGGTCCACCGGCGACTACACCAGCTTCGTCTTCTACCCGTCGACCGTGGCGGAGTGCTACGAATACACGATCCACGCTTTCAACGCCGCGGAGGAGAGCCGATCACCGGTGGTCATCCTCTCAGATGCGTTCCTGGGCCACCTCAACGAAGTCGTGGACCTTGACGAGATCAAGGTCCCGGTCGTGGAGCGGACCATTCCGCCGCTCGCGTCCGGGGGGACGCGCCTCTTCTCGGGCGTGGCCACGTACCCGGACGGCGAGCCCGCGACGGCGGACTCGGATGAGTACATCCGGCAGTACGAGGAGATGCGCGAGATGCGCCGCAAGGTCGCCCAGCGCTACGCCTTTCACGAGTTTGGCTGGAACAAGGAGTCCGATACGCTGGTCATTGCCTTCGGCATCACCCGTCGCGTCGCCCAGCCGCTTGCCCCGCATTTCGCGCTGTTCCGGCCGATCCGAATCTGGCCCACCCTGGACGAAGAGCTGGGCGCGATCGCGCCGCGCTACAAGAAGATCATCGTCATCGAGGGGAGCGACGGCCAGTACGCCAACGTGGTGGAGAGGATGCTTCTACGCCGCGTCGAACGGGTGCCGCTGCTCGGCGGCCGCATGAGCCTGGAAGCCATCCGTGAGGGGCTCGACAAGATCGGCATGCTACCCAAAGGGTCGTCCACCGCCGCCGAAGCTCCGGCCAAGGGCGTCAAAGCTCCGGCCAAGGGCGTCAAAGCTCCGGCCAAGGGCGTCAAAGCTCCGGCCAAGCCCAGGCCCAAGGCACCGGCTCGAGCTGACGCCAAAGCGTCAGCCGTCGGCTGACCCGCGTCCCACAGAGGTTCCATCGCAATGGCCATCAAAGACAAACTGAAGACCGATCTTTTCCCCACGATCTGGTGCCCAGGCTGTGGCATCGGCCTGATCATGCAGCAGCTGGCCAGTGTCATGGACGATGTCGGCCTGGACAAGGACAACACCGTCCTGGTGACCGGAATCGGCTGCACGGGCCGCATGGGCGCGTACATGAACTTCGAGTCCGTGTACACGCTCCACGGCCGGACGCTGCCGGTGGCCGAGGCGATCAAGATGGTGCGACCGGAGCTGAACGTTATCGTCGTCTCAGGGGACGGCGACCTGGCCAGCATCGGCGGCAACCACTTGATCCACTCGATCCGCCGCAACCCCAACATCACGGTCCTGTGCAACAACAACGAGATCTACGGCCTTACCGGCGGCCAGACCGGGCCCACGACCCCGCAGGGGACCACGACTCTCTCGTCTCCTGCCGGCGCCGCCTACTCTCCAATCAATCTTCAGGGCCTGGTGAACACGAACCCGAACGCCTTCTACGCGAAGACGACGGTCTACCACCAGGGACCCATGCGAAAGGCGATCAAGGAAGCCATCGAGTGGCCGGGCTTCTCGTTCATCGACATCGCCAGCCAGTGCATCGAGAACAACGGCCGGCGGATCGGATTCGCCAGCGCGTACGAGATGCTCGAGCACTACAAGACCGAATACAAGCCGGGACCGCGCGACGCCACCCGCCTGGAGCCTCACCAGCTCGGGATAGTGAGGGGCGAGCCCGTGACGGTGGCCGGTGCCGCGCCGTCCGGGAGCGGCACGGTCGAATGAAGCCCCGCACAGTGAGGAGGACCTGATGACCGCCAAGTCCGTCGTGATCGACGGGATCGGGGGGCAGGGCGTCCGCGTCATCGGCAACACGATGGCCAGCCTGCTGGCGGTCATGGGCTACGAGGTCACGCTTCTGTTCGACTACGACTCTTCGGTCCGTGGCGGCATGAGCGAGGCGTTCCTCTCCTACGACCGCGAGCCGATAAGCAACTTCGTCGTGGAGTGCGCGGATGTCGTCCTGCGCCTGGCCGACCGTGGTCCAACTCACCTGAGCGCGGACTACGTCATTGCCGACTGCGACCTGATAAAGCCCGGCGAAAAGGGCGAGGAGATCCCCTTCCTGCAGCTGGGTGTCGACAAGTTCGGGCGCGACCTCTTCGGCAACATGATCGCCCTGGGCCGTCTGCTGTGCGTCTGCGATGTCGACTTCACGGACGAGCATCTGACCGAGGCGCTGCCGAAGAAGTACATCGCCGAGAACATCGCCGCCATCAAGTATGGCTACGGCATGGACGCGGAGTCGATCCGGGCCATCGTCCCCGAGCAGGCCGCCAGCAACTTCGCCGAGCGCTACGCCGAGCGTGTCCTGGCCGGCACCGCGCCCGCCGAGGCCCTCGAGCAGGCCGCGGCGTCACGGGGCTGATGGCCTGATGAGCCCGCGTCGACGCGGCCGCGGACGCAGCGGCGGATCGGCCGCGGCTCCCACCCCTGAGGGTCCGCAGGCCCCAGGCGAGCAATCGGCCGCCGACGGCGAAGGAGCGGCTCCGCCCCCGAACGGATTCCGCACGGGTTCCGCGCCCAGAAGGCCGCCCAACGCCAGGGCCTCTGCCCCTCCGGCGCGGACGGGTCCGCCCGCACGACTGGCCCCGCGTGCCCGCTCCACCGAACAAGCCGGCGTAGCCACACCGACCGGCCAGCCCGAACCGGATGGCATCCAGGTCGATCCCGAATCGGGCGAACGGAAACCGGCCTGCACCCTCGCCCAGATGCGTCGTTTCATCAAGAGCCGTCCTTATGTTCCGGTCCACGAGCTGCGGCGACGTTTCGAGATCGAGGGGATGGAGGACGAGGTCAGCCCCATGCCCACCGGGCAGGGCACTCTCTTCGTGGGGCTGCCCGCTCAGGAGGCCGTCTTCCTGGGCGATCTCGTCAAGTCAGGCGAGGTCGGGTGCGAGCTTCTCCTCGATCCGGTGAGCCCGGCGGTGATCGGCGTCTATCCGATGAGGCCTGTCGCGCGCCAGTAGGGCCGCCATCGAGGGGCAACCCGGGGGCGGAGCGCGAGATTTCGCGACGGGACGCCGCCTCTCCAAGGGCTGAGGTCCAAGTCCTTTCGCTCCTCCAACGTGCGGGTATTCGCAGCTCAGGCGGCAGCGCCGCCGCCAGCAATGACGGACCGCATGCGCGCTGAGCGTGACGGTCTAGCCGTGGCAGCCGGCGTCGGCAACCTTCCGCCGGCGCGAACTCACGTCACTTGGGGATCTCGCTGAGCGGGATGCCGAGCGCCTTCGCGACGCCGGCGCCGTAGTCCGGATCCGCCTTGAGGCAGTTGCCGATGTGGCGGATCTTGACTTCTCTCGGTGCGTCGCCCATGGCGCGGGCGGTGTTGTCGAAGAGCATCTGCTGCTTCCCGTCGGCGACGATGATCCGGAATAGCTTCCCGGGCTGGCTGTAGTAGTCGTCGTCCACGCGATGGTTCCAGTGGTCGGCTGCTCCCTCGAGCGACAGCGGCGGCTCAGAGAAGTCCGGTTGCTCCTGCCACTCGCCGTAGCTGTTGGGCTCGTAGCCGAGCGTGCTGCCGTGGTTGCCGTCTACTCGCATCTGGCCGTCGCGGTGGAAGCTGTGGGCCGGGACATGCGGCGCATTCACCGGGATCTGGATGTGATTCACGCCGAGGCGGTAGCGCTGTGCGTCGCCGTAGGAGAAGAGGCGCCCCTGCAGCATCTTGTCGGGTGAGAAGCCGATGCCCGGAACGATGTGGGCCGGGTTGAATGCCGCCTGCTCGACGTCCGCGAAGTAGTTCTCGGGGTTGCGGTTGAGCTCGAAGACACCCACCTCGATGAGCGGGTAGTCCTTGTGGAACCAGACCTTGGTCAGGTCGAACGGATTGTGGCCATACGTGGCGGCGTCCTTCTCGGGCATCACCTGGATGAACATCTTCCAGCGGGGGAAGTCACCCTTCTCGATGCTCTCGTAGAGATCGCGCTGGTTGCTCTCGCGATCCTTGCCGACGAGCGCCGCAGCCTCAGCGTCGCTCAGGGTCTCGATGCCCTGCTGGGTCACGAAATGGAACTTGACCCAGACGCGCTCGTTGGCGGCGTTGATCATGCTGAAGGCGTGGCTGCCGAACCCATGCATGTGGCGGAACGAGTACGGGATCCCGCGGTCGCTCATGTCGATGGTGAGCTGGTGCAGCGCTTCGGGCAACGAAGTCAGAAAGTCCCAGTTGTTGCGCACGCTGCGCATGTTGGTGCGCGGGTCCCGCTTCACGGCGTGGTTCAGGTCCGGGAACTTGAGCGGATCGCGCAGGTAGAAGACCGGGGTGTCGTTGCCGACGAGATCCCAGTTGCCGTCCTCCGTGTAGTACTTCATCGCGAAGCCGCGGATGTCGCGCTCGGCGTCGGCCGCGCCGCGCTCGCCGGCGACGGTGGAGAAGCGGACGAACATGTCGGTCTTCTTGCCCACGGCGGAGAAGATCTTGGCCTTCGTGTACCGGGTGATGTCGTGGGTGACGGTGAAGCTGCCAAACGCGCCCGAACCCTTGGCGTGCATGCGGCGCTCCGGGATCACCTCGCGATCGAAGTGGCCCAGCTTCTCCAGGAACCAGACGTCCTGGAGCAACATCGGACCGCGCGGGCCCGCCGTCATAGCGTTCTGGTTGTCGGGAACGGGTGCGCCGGCCGCGGTGGTCAGCTTCTTCTTGTCGGTCATGACTTGCTTCTCCTTGTGCCTCGAGGTCATGCGGCAGTAGGAATAACCGACCGCGTACGGGCCTGAGGCAGACGGCCGAGGCTGCACGGTCGATCTTACGCGTTCCTCGAGAGAGCACCCGCTTGACACCCACCCCGATATCGCTAGCATCTCCACTACATCGCTATCTGATGTACGTTCGTGTGAGGTGACGCGACAGATGCCCGGGCGGATCAGGGGTCAACTTCTAAAAGGGACCACGACGCTGCTGGTCCTGACCGTGCTGCGCGAAGGCGAACTGTACGGCTACGAGATCGCGCAACGCATTCGCGACATGAGTGGCGGGGCCTTCGTGCCGAGCGAGGGATCGCTATACCCGGCGCTGCACGCCCTCGAAGCGGACGGTGCGCTCGAAGCCAGCTGGCGAGAGGGCGATCGCGGCCCGCGCCGTCGTTACTACAGGATCACGAGGACGGGCCTCGGAATGCTCGAAGCGCATGCCCAGGAGTGGGCCGCCTTCTCGCTAGGTATGACCCGCGCCGTTGGGCGAGTTGACCGGTGATCGGCCTCATCGCCTTCATCGGCGGCTTCGGTGCGTTCCTGATCGCGGCGGTCGCGCTCGTCCGCCGCAGTGAGCGCCGGCTCGGGACCGGACTGCCCACCGCTAGCCCTCCGGCCCGGCTCGGAACGGAGGGCCAGGCCGAGATATCCGCTTATCTCGATCGAATGACCACGGAGCTCAGGCTACCGGCTGCCGACGTGGCCGAGGTGCGGGCGGAGCTCGCCGACCACCTGTATGACTCGATAGCCTCTCTGGAAGCCGAAGGGTTCGACCCGGAGAGTGCCGTCCGCGAGGCCCTGGGACGCCTCGGGCCGCCCGCCGAACTGGGCCGGCTGCTGCGAGCCGCCCACCAATCGACGAGACGGCTGCTGGCCGGTGCCGGTGGAGGTGTCTTTGCCGCGGGTGGCGGTTTCGTGCTCGGCTATCTCGGCGGGGTCGTACTGGCTCTACTGGGGTTCCTGGCACTGCTTGCCGTAGGATCCGTCCTCGCCCTGGTCGGCGTCCGCCTGCTCGACATCGCGCCGCAAGATGGTGGGAACACCATCAACTCGCTTCTCTACGTAGCGGCCTTCGCGATGGCGGTCGCAACCGCCACTCGCTACGCAGTCCGCACCTCGGCCGGCCTGAGCCGGCGCGCGCCGCGCACCGTGGCGGTCTTCTGGGCCGTGGCCGGCGCGATCGTGTTTGGCTGGCTGGCTCTCTTCGGAATGCGCGGACCGCAGAGCTGGCCGAGCGTGGCCCTCGAGCTGTGCATCCCGCTGGTCGCGGTCGCGAGCGCGTTCTTCCGCATCGACCGACCAATGCCCCACGTCGGCCGTTGGGCCGTCATCGTCACGGCGCTGACCGTCGTCGTTATATCGCTCGGCTTCTTCGCTGTCACGGGCTCGTCCACCAGCGTGAGCGAAGAGTCGGCCCCGGTCCTTTGCTCGGTCTCCGATCAGAGCTCGTCGTGCCAGCCCGACTTCGGCTTCGACACCGTAGCCCCGATGGCGCCGGCAGCGTGGCTACCGGAAGGCACCTTTAGCGGTGGAGGATGGGGATCGGACCCGGCTTCGGGGGGAACGCGCGTGAACGACACGATGGGCAGCCAGGGCCTCCCGAGCTGGACTGACCTGCAATACGAAGCCTGGCACGCGCTACCGGTGGACGAACTCGGTCCGGGCGGAGTCGACACGCACTACTCGACTCCATTTGCGGTCCAGCCTGCGGCATTGAATGGCAACTCGCTCTCGGCGGTCTTCCACTTCGAGCGGCTCCGAGACGCCGTGCACTGGTGGATATTCCTGACCGGCGTGGGTCCGGACGGCCACCGCTACCGAATGGGTGACGGTAGAGGTGGCCAGAGTAACTTCAACGGGTCCGCCTGGGACTGGCTGACGGCGCCTCAGTGAGCCGGACCGACGTCGCGAGCGAGGGGAGCGCGAGACTGGCCCGCGAACGCGAACGGGTCCTCGAAGCACTCGACGGCGAAGCCCTGTCCGTCCCGGCGATCCTTCGTCGCATGGCTGAACGATCGACCGGAGGCGAGGCTGGGGCCGAGCACGGCGCGGAAGCGAGCGACCAGAGCCTCCTTTACCCTGCCCTGCACAGCCTCGAGGCCGACTGGAAGCTCCAGGCAAGGTGGCTGTCGGATGCCAACGGCGTGCGGCGTGTCTACCGAAAGCGGCGCCTGCTGCCGCGCTGACCCGCCTGGACCGATCAACGCTGAGCCCCGCCACCGCAGTGGGCACCGGCCGGCAGGCACACCCGGCAGGCGGAACAGGGTCCCGGCCGCGGCGTCGCTCCGCCCAATCTCAAGCTCAGCCCAATATCCTGAGAGCGATTTGGCGTTTCGCGTGCCGTCACCGCACGGTTCCGAGCAGAATGGGTCGACCGCGTACTCGGAGACAAGCTCATGCTAGAGAAGTTCCTGGCGGAAGTGTTCGGCACGGCCATCCTCGTCCTCCTCGGCGACGGAGTCGTGGCCGGCGTCCTGCTCGCCAGGTCGAAGGCCGCGAACAGCGGCTGGATCGTCATAACCTTGGCATGGGGGTTGGCCGTGTTTTGCGGCACGGTCGTGGCTGGGCCGCTCAGTGGCGCCCACCTCAACCCCGCCGTGACGCTCAGCCTGGCAATAATGGAAGCCGAGAAGCAGGGAAGCACGGGCATCACCTGGCAAGCCGTCCCGCCATACCTTGCGGGTGAGTTCCTCGGCGCCATGATCGGCGCCGCGCTGGTGACTCTCCACTACTGGGATCATTTCAAGGCGACGCAGGACCAGGGCATCAAGCTGGCGGTCTTCTCCACGGCCCCGAACATCCGCAACTACCCCCTCAACCTGATCTCGGAGATCATCGGCACGTTCGTGCTCGTTTTCGTGATCTTCTGCTTCGGCCAGCCGCACAGCCTGGCCCCTGCGACCATGGGCGCGCTGCCCATCGCGCTGCTCATCGTTGTGATCGGCCTCTCGCTCGGCGGCACGACCGGATACGCGATCAACCCGGCCCGCGATCTGGGCCCCCGCATCGTTCACTTCCTCTTGCCGATTCCCGGCAAGGGCGGGTCGGACTGGGCCTACTCATGGGTACCGGTCGCTGGGCCGCTCATCGGCGGCGCCCTGGCGGCGGTGGTCTACTTCTACGGCTTCACCGGCTCGATCGTCCTCGCCATTCCGAAATAGGCCATTCTTGGATCTGGGACGCGCTCGTCCACAAGCGACGCGAGGTGGCGAATGGCTCACTACGTAGGCGCCCTGGACCAGGGCACGACAAGCACTCGGTTCATGATCTTCAATCACTCGGGCGGCGTCGTCGCCATCGACCAGAAGGAGCACGAGCAGATCTACCCAAAGCCGGGTTGGGTCGAGCACGATGCGGTCGAGATCTGGACTCGCTGCGTCGAGGTCATCCGCGGCGGCCTCGCAAAGGCCGGCATCAAGGCCTCCGACCTGGCCGCGGTCGGCATCACCAACCAGCGCGAAACCGCGGTCGTATGGGATCGCAAGACCGGCAAGCCGGTGTACAACGCCATCGTCTGGCAGGACACCCGGACCGACACGATCATCAACGAGTGGGCCAAGGAAGGCGGCCAGGATCGGTTCCGGGCCAAGGTCGGCCTGCCGCTGGCGACCTACTTCTCCGGGCCCAAAGTCAAGTGGATCCTCGACAATGTCGCCGGCGCGCGAGCCAAGGCCGATGCCGGTGATCTGCTCTTCGGCAACATCGACACCTGGTGCATCTGGAACCTCACCGGCGGCGTCAGCGGTGGCGTTCACGTTACCGACGTGAGCAATGCCAGCCGCACGATGCTGATGGACCTCAAGACCCTCGATTGGGACCCGGAGATGCTCAAGGTGATGGGCATCCCGCGGTCGATGCTCCCGACGATCAAGGCCTCGTCCGAGGTCTACGGCAAGGCCGTAGGCGACCTCGCGGGCATCCCCGTCGCGGGAGACCTGGGCGACCAGCAGGCGGCCCTCTTCGGCCAGACGTGCTTCTCCGCCGGAGAGGCGAAGAACACCTACGGCACCGGCTGCTTCATGCTCCTGAATACGGGCACCAAGGTCGTTCCCTCCAAGAGCGGCCTCCTGACCACACTCGGCTACAAGATCGGCAACCAGCCGGCCGTGTACGCCCTCGAAGGTTCGATCGCCATCGCCGGCGCCCTCGTCCAGTGGCTGCGTGACAACCTGGGCATGATCAAGACCTCCGGCGAGATCGAGGACCTGGCCAAGACCGTCGACGACAACGGCGGCGTGTATTTCGTGCCTGCCTTCTCGGGTCTCTTCGCTCCGTACTGGAGGAGCGACGCCCGGGGCGTGATCGCCGGCTTGACCCGGTACGTGAACAAGGGCCACATCGCCCGGGCGGTGCTCGAGGCGACGGCCTGGCAGACACGTGAGGTGCTCGATGCGATGAACTCCGACTCCGGAGTCCCGCTGACGGCCCTCAAGGTGGACGGCGGCATGGTTTTCAACGACCTGCTCATGCAGTTCCAGGCNNCCGGTCATCCGGCCGAAGGTCGCCGAGACGACGGCCCTGGGCGCCGCCTACGCGGCCGGCCTCGCGGTCGGCTTCTGGAAGGCGGTCGAGGATCTGCGGGCGAACTGGCAGAAGGATCGCGAGTGGACTCCTAGAATGGACGCGAAGACTCGCGAGAAGGACCTGAAGCTCTGGAAGAAGGCGGTTACCCGAACCTTCGACTGGGTCGGGTAGCAGGCCGTGGGGCCCCGGCGGCCGGCAACCGGATGACGGCTCGTCGGTCCGAGAGACCCCATCGACCTGCGACAATGCATCGACGTTCGAGGAACTCCAGGGGAGCGTGACGATGCGGAGAGCGGAGGTCGAGGTGCGCAACCCGTCCGGCCTGCACGCGCGTCCCGCGGCGACGTTGGTCAAGGCAGCGGCCGGATTTCGGTCTCAGATCTCGATCGAGAATATCAGCCGCGGCTCTGCCCCGGCCAACGCCAAGAGTCTGCTCGCGGTCCTCGGCAGCGGCGTGGAGCGAGGCCACCGAGTCGCGATCTCGGCCGACGGGGAGGACGAGGCGGCGGCGATCGAGGCCCTTCGAGCACTTTCGGAGGGCGGCTTCGGCGAAGTCGCCGAGTCGTAGGCCACGTCGTTGGGCAGTCGAGTAGTCGGAACGCCGGGCGCCGAAGGTGTGGCCGTCGGGCTGGTGTGGCGCTACACGGCAACTGAGCGCAGGGAGACGCCCGGAGCGGTTCCCACCGATGCCGTCGCGGCGATTCGAGCGGCGGCAGCGGAGGCCGTTCGCCAGCTCGGGTCGCTGGCCGAGCGCATGCGAGGCCTGGGCCGGGCGGACGAGGCCGGCATCTTCGATGCCCAGGCCATGATGGCCGAAGATCCGCAACTCCTCGGCGAGGCCGTTGCTCGCGCGGAGGCCGGCGAGGATCCCGAAGCGGCAGTTCGGGCAGCGGCAGCAACAGCGGCCGCAACCCTGGCCTCACTACCAGACGAGCTGCTGGCATCGCGGGCGGCGGACGTGCGTGATGTAGGTGCCAGGATCGTTCGGATCATGACCGGCCAGGACGTGGCGTTCCCGGCGTCCCCTTCGATCGCGGTCGCGGAGGACCTGCCTCCTTCGATCGTGGCTGAAGTCCCGACGGGCCTGCTCCTGGGAGTGGCCCTGCAGGGCAGCTCTCCCACCGCTCACGCCGTCATCCTGGCTCGAGGCTTGGGGATACCTGCCGTGGTCGGCGTCCCGGGGCTCGTCGAGGCGGCCGGCTCCGCGACCTGCGTCGCCATCGACGGCGAGTCCGGCGAGGCGGTCCTCGATCCCGACCCGTCGCAGCTGGCCGATTTCGCGGCTCGTGCTCGGGTGCTGGCCGCACGCCGCGAGGCCGGTGCCTCCCTGCGCGGGCGCCCCGCGGCAACCGCCGACGGGGAACGGGTCATTCTGCTCGCCAATATCGGCGGTCCCGAGGAGGCCGGTCGCGCCCTGGAAGCGGGGGCAGAAGGCGTAGGGCTGTTCCGTACCGAATTCCTGTTCATGCGGCGGCAATCGGCGCCCTCGGAGGACGAGCAGGTCGAGCCCTATCGGCGTGTATTCGAAGCCTTCGGACGGCAACGGCCGGTCGTGGTTCGCCTGGCCGACATCGGCGGCGACAAGGCCGTGCCGTACCTCGATCTGCCGCCCCAGGCGAACTCCTTCCCGGGCAGCCGGGCGGTCCCGCTCGCTGCGCGAGACCGCGGGCTGCTGAGCTCCCAACTGCGGGCGATCTGGAGAGCGGCCGGGCGGGCAGGCGTGACGCCTCACGTCATGGCTCCGATGGTCGCGACACTCTCGGACGTACGGCTTCTCCTCGAGCTTCGCGACGAAGCGAGAGCAGAAGTGGCGGCCCGGGGCGAACCGCCGCCGGACCGGATGATCACCGGGGTCATGATCGAGATGCCGTCGGCGGCGATCCTTGCCCCCGAACTCGCTCGCCTGGTCGACTTCTTTTCGATCGGCACCAACGATCTCACCCAGTACACGATGGCCGCCGACCGGTCGAATCCCGCCCTCGCGCACCTCCAGGATGCGCTCCATCCCGCGGTGCTGCGGCTCATCGCAGGCGTCGTGGCGGGGGCCGACGAGGCGGGCATTCCGGTGGCCGTTTGTGGCGAGCTGGCCGGAGAGCCCGCCGGGGCGCTTGTCCTGGCGGGACTCGGAGTGGACGAGCTTTCGGCCGACGCGGGCTCGCTCGATCGGGTTAGGGCCGCGCTCGCGGGCGTGACTCGGCCGCAGCTCGCCGATCTGGCGAAGCGAGCGCTGGCGGCCTCCAACGCAGCCGATGTAAGGGCGATGGCTCGGGAGCTTTTGGAGCCGCGCGGGTCACATGGCCGCGCCTGAGCTGGTCTGGGTGCCGGACAAGCCCGACTAAACTGCACCCGCACAAGGCTCGACTGGCGCATCATCATCCCGATGCACATCCCGACCCTCGGCCGATGGCGCGCCTTCGGCTCGGCGCGCTACCGTCCGTTCCAGGCCATCGCGATCGGCCAGGCTTTCACGGGCTCCTTCGCCTCCGACGCGCTGTTCGTGCCGCTCCTGCTGCGCCTTGGAGCGCCACCGGCGCTCGTGATCCTCGTGGGTTCCATTCCGGTCGGAGCCTCGGTGCTCCAGGCCTTCTTCCCACAGATCCTGCGGCAGATGGGCGGCAACCTGCGCCGTCTCACGCTGATACTCACGATCGCGGAGGTGCGCGGCTTCGTTCATGCCGCGGTGGTGACCGCCATCGCCGTCGGAGCGATAAACGCGCCGCTCGGGATCGCTCTCATCTCCGCGACGGTCGCGATCGGCCAGACCGCGGGGGTGATCTCGGGCTCTAACATCGGGCTCTGGACCGCCGTTGTGCTGCCCGAACAGGAGCGTCGCCTGGTTGGGCCCCGAATGGGCGCGATGAACATGGCGCTCTCTACCTTGCTGCTCCTGCCCGCCGGCGCGGTTCTCGACGCCGGACTCCGAACGATCGGCCTGTGGTCCTACGTCGGCTTCTTCCTCGTCAGCGGGCTCTTCTCGATCCTGACCCCGCTCGCCGTGGCCCGGCTTCCTCATCCGGGCCGCGTCCTGGTCAAGACCGGAGAGGCGACGGCGGAGCCGCTGCCCGAGCCGTTCAAGCGCTTCACCATGGCGACTGCGATCGCATCCGTGGGCCAGGGCCTGATTCCGTACCTCTCCCTCTACGCGATCCAGGTCCTGGGCGCATCGGCCGGGTTCGCCGTGATCCTCTCCGGATCGGCGTCGGCGGGAGCCCTGGCCGGCTCGCTGGCCGCGGGTTCGTTCTTGCTCGGCGGCTCGTCCAGCCGAGTCCTGCGGACCTCCTTCGTGGCTCGTGCGCTGGCGGCCGCGGTCTGTGCCCTGGCCGTACCGGGCAATCCCGGAGCCCTGCCTCTGCTTCTGATCGGGGCGGTTCTCTTCAGCGGCGCGGGCAACGCCGGCGTGCTCGCGTCCAACGAACGCCTCTATCGCCTCGCACCGCCCGATCTTCGGGTCCGGTGCCAGAGCTACTACGTCGCCTCCACCTCCGCCGCGTTCGCGCTGGGGGCAGTCGTATGCGCGGGTGCCCTGGCGCTCTCCGAGTCCGTCGGTTGGCCCGTCTACACGGCCCTCTTCGTCGGCTCGGGCGTGAGCCGGATGATCGCCGGCCTGCGGATAGACGTATCCCCATCGTGGCGGAGCCCGACTGCCCCTCCACCGGAGGAGCCGTAGGCTGGCTACTCCCGGTAGGATCTCAATGCCACGGCGCGCGCCGACGCGTCGGCGCGCGGACGAATACGCAGAGGAGCATGGATGGGCTGGAAGGCGAGCGACATACCGGATCTGGCGGGTCGCGTGGCGGTCGTTACCGGTGGCAACGGCGGGCTGGGACTCGCGACCTCGCGGCAGATGGCCGCTCACGGCGCCCTGGTCGTCATTGGGGCCCGCAACCTCGAGAAGGCCGAAGTCGCCCGTAAGCTCATCGGATCGGAGGTGCCGGGTGCCTCCGTCGAGATTCGGCCCCTGGACCTGGGGTCGCTCGACTCTGTCGAGGCGTTTGCCGGGCAGGTCCGAGCCGCTCATCCGGCGATCCACCTTCTCTTCAACAACGCCGGCCTGATGGGGGTGCCGGAAGGGCAGACCGTGGACGGCTTCGAGACCCAGTTCGGGACGAACCACCTGGGCCACTTCGCCCTGACGCTGCGGCTGCTGCCGGCGCTCCTGGTCGCGGCCGCTGGGGGCACGCAGGCGCGGGTGGTTTGCACGACGTCGCTCGGCCGGGTCACCGCAGGCAAGTTCGATCTGGCCGATCTTCAACTGCGAGGCCACTACAACCCCTGGACGGCCTACGGCATCTCCAAGAGAGCCAACCTCGAATTCGCCTTTGAGCTGGATCGCCGGCTGGCGAGTCGGGGCGTGCGCGGTTTCGCGGCCGACCCCGGCTTCTCCAAGACGGACCTCCAGAAGACGGCCAGGCGGTCGATGAAGAGCATGCAACACCGTTTCTGGGACGTCCTCGTTCGAACGACGGGTCAGTCGGCCCGAATGGGCGCGCTCCCTCAGCTCCGCGCCGCCACGGATCCCACGGCGGTGGGCGGCAAGCTGTACGCGCCGCGGTGGATCACGTTCGGCGCCCCGGTGGTCCGCGGAGTCAGGGGCCGGATAGCCGATCCGGCGGAGCAGGCCGCGCTGTGGGAGCTGTCGGAGCGCGAGACGGGGATCACGCTGGCATCGGTCCTAGGGTAGCCAGGGGCGCTCGGGCCACTTGCCGCGCCCGCCCGGACAACGCCCATCGATTGCCCGTTCAGCCGGGCAGGCGTATACTCCCCGGGAGTATGCAGACCGCCGACAGCGCCTCCCTCCCAACAGCGCCCACCGCCAGTACCGCGGCCCCGTCCGCCGAGGTTCAGCTCCCAGTCGAGGGGATGAGCTGCGCCTCGTGCGTGAACCGGATCGAGCGCTTCCTTCGCAAGACCCCCGGCGTGGCCGAGGCCAACGTCAATCTCGCCACGGAGGTGGCGACAGTCCGCTACCTGCCTGAGGTCGCGGGGCTGGACGAGCTGGTACGAGCGATCGAAGCGGCCGGCTACGAGGTTCGGCACCTGCCGGAGGCCGGTGACGGCGCCAGGAATGGCCTGATCGAAGAGGCGGACGCCGAGGCGGCCGAGCGAGCCCACGAGCAGCGATCGCTGGGATTGGCAGCGGCCGTCGCGCTCGCCGTCGCCGCGGTGACGATGGGCCTGATGTACCTCCCGCACGTGCCTCTGACCATGGAGCAGCTCGCCTGGGTCCTCATCGGTCCCGCCACGATCGTCCAGTTCTGGGCCGGCCGGCGCTTCTATCGGGCGGCCTGGCGGGCGGCCCGGCACGCCACGACCAGCATGGACACCCTCGTCGTGGTGGGCACGAGCGCGGCCTGGGGATACAGCGTCCTGGTGACGTTCGCCCCGGAGATCTTCCGATCGGCCGGCATCGAACCGCAGACGTATTTCGACAGTTCGACCGCGATCGTGGGCCTGATCCTTATGGGCCGCTGGCTGGAGGCGCGCGCGAAAGGCCGAACGG
This sequence comes from Chloroflexota bacterium, assembly GCA_003158295.1. Lineage (GTDB taxonomy): Bacteria > Chloroflexota > Limnocylindria > Limnocylindrales > CSP1-4 > Fen-1039. Next base: position 18,581 of record PMIP01000026.1, read on the forward strand.
TCGGCGCGATCAAGGCGCTTCTCGGGTTGCAGGCGCAGTCGGCCCGAATCGTGCGGGGCGGTCGTGAGGTGGATGTGCCGCTCGAGGAGGTCCGAGTCGGAGATCTGGTGAGGGTTCGGCCGGGCGAGCGCGTGCCCGTCGACGGGCGTGTCACCGAGGGCGACTCCGCGGTCGATGAGTCGATGCTCACCGGAGAGCCGCTTCCGGTCGAGAAGGGGCCGGGAGCGGAGGTGATCGGCGGGACGATGAACCGCCACGGCACGTTCCTCTTCCGGGCGACGCGGGTGGGGCGCGAAACGGCCCTGGCCCAGATCGTCGACATGGTGCGGCGGGCCCAGGGGAGCAAGGCGCCGATCCAGCGCCTGGCCGATCGGATCGGCGGCATCTTCGTGCCGGTCGTCCTCGCGGTGGGAGCGGCGACGTTCGCCGTCTGGTTCCTCCTCGGGCCGGAACCGCGGCTGACTCACGCCCTGGTGGCGTTCATCACCGTAGTCGTCATCTCGTGCCCGTGCGCAATGGGCCTGGCCACTCCCACGGCGATCATGGTCGGAACCGGCCAGGGCGCCGAGGCGGGAATACTGATCCGCGGCGGCGAGACGCTCGAGCTGGCGGCGCGCGTAGACGCGGTCGTCTTCGACAAGACCGGGACGCTGACGCGCGGCCGGCCGGCGCTCGGCGAGGTCAAGGCGGCCCCCGGCTTCAGCGCCGAGGAAGTCCTGGATCTGGCCGCATCCGTGGAGCGCGGCAGCGAGCATCCGCTGGCCGCGGCGATCCTGGCTCGGGCGGACGTGTCGAATCTCGGCCGCAGGGGAGTGGAGGGCTTCGAAGCCGTGGCCGGTCGCGGCGTGCGCGGCCGGGTTGGGGATCGCCGGGTCGTCGTAGGGACGGCCGCCTTCTTGCAGAGCGAGGGCGTGGATCCGGGTGCCCTGATCGGTCTCGCGGACTCGCGCTCGGCGGTCACGTATCTGGCGGTCGACGGTCGCTTCGCGGGAGCGCTGCCCACGATCGACGAAATCAAGCCGGAGGCCGCCGAGGCGATCGGCGAGCTCCAGGCGGCCGGGATCGAGGTCTGGCTGGTGACCGGCGATCAGGCACGGACGGCCGCGGCCGTGGCTGCTGCAGTGGGGATCCCCGAGGATCGCGTTCTGGCCGAGGTTCTCCCCGGAGGGAAGGCGGACGCGGTTGCGGCGATTCAGGCTCGCGGGCTGCGCGTCGCCATGGTCGGAGACGGGGTCAACGACGCCCCGGCCCTCGCCCGAGCGGACGTGGGGATCGCCATCGGGACCGGCGCCGACGTTGCTCTGGAGGCCTCCGACGTCACGCTGGTGGGCGGCGACCCGCGCAGCGTGGCGACGGCCATCGCGTTGTCGCGACGGACGATGCGAGTCATTCGCCAGAACCTGGCCTGGGCCTTCGGCTACAACATCGTCCTGGTGCCGGTTGCCATGGGCGCCCTGTACCCGTTCCTCGGCATTACGCTCAACCCGGCTCTCGCGGCGGGTGCCATGGCCCTCTCGTCCGTCAGCGTCGTCACCAACTCGCTCCGGCTGCGCCGCGCCCCGAAACGAGAGGCGCGCCTGACCGCTCCGGTCTCGGGCCTGAGGGCTGTCTCCTAGATCGCCGCGGCGCCCAGGACAACCACGAGGAGGCCGATCGCGGCACCGGCGATGGCCGAGCGCAACCCGGCGGACCTCCCGAAGCCCAACGGCGCCGTCAGCTGGCCGGCCAGCAGGGCCACGATGGCGACCGGCAGCGCCATCGCTGCCGACACCACACCCAGCGGGATGCTGTGCCCGATCGGGTGGACCAGCACCGAGTCGCGGGATATCAGCGATATGAGCATCAGGGCGTCCGCCGCCACGAGGAACGCGGCCAGCGCGCCGAGGATGGCGTCTCCTCTGGTCGCGGCCATGAAGGTCGGGTAGCTGACGGCGAAGACGCCCAGGGCAAGGACTCCCGGCATCAGGATCAATGAGCCGTCGAGTCCGTTGGGCACGAAGACTCGCGGCGCAGGGCGACTGTACTGGAAGGCCACGAGCGTGCCGGCGGAGAGCAGCGCGCCAACGACGCCCGCTTCGAATCCGTGTCTGAGCCAGGGCGGAATCAAGCGGCGGGGCTGCATCGAGTAGATCCTACACGCCGGTCAGGACGGCGCCGTTCGATCTGCCTCGCGTCTTGCCGTCCGGATGCGTTTTCGGCGTCAGGCCTCGAACCTGCGGAAGACGGTCACGGCGTTCTGCCCTCCGAACCCGAAGCCGTTGATGATCGCGGTGTCGACCTTCTTGGGACGCTTGACGTTCGGGATGTAGTCCAGGTCGCATTCCGGATCGGGGTTCTCCAGGTTGGCCGTCGGCGGCATGAAGCCATCGCGAATCGCCCCGATGGCCGCCAACCCGCTGACTGCGCCGGCCGCCCCCAGAAGATGCCCCACCATCGATTTGGGTGAGCTGATGGGGACCTTGTACGCGTAGGATCCGAAGGCGCTCTTGATCGCCCGGGTCTCCGTCACGTCGTTGAGAGGCGTGGAGGTCCCGTGGGCGACGATGTAGTCGACCTCGTCCGGGGCGATCCCGGCATTCCGCATGGCCTTGGTCATCGCCGCCGCGGCCCCGCGCCCGGTCGGATCGGGAGCGCTGATGTGGAACGCGTCGGCCGTCAAGCCTCCGCCGATGACCTCGCAGACGATCTTCGCGCCGCGAGCCATGGCGTGCTGGGCCGACTCCAGAACTACGACCGCAGCGCCCTCGCCGAAGACGAAGCCGTCGCGGTCTCGGTCGAACGGTCGGGAGGCATGGGTGGGATCGTCGTTGCGCCGCGAAAGGGCGCCCATGTTGCCAAGGGCGGCGAAGGCAATCGGGAGAAGAGATCCTTCCGTACCGCCGACCAGTGCGACGTCGATCTCGCCGTCCCGGATCATGCGCATGCCGTCGATGAAGGCGATCACGCTGCTGGCGCAGGCTGCGACTTGCGTTATGACCGGGCCGGTGATCCCGTACTTCATCGAGACCTGGCAGGCGGCCATCGATCCCGAGAGGGCGGGAATCGCGAACGGCGAGACCTGGCCGGGGCCCTTGTCGGCGATGACCTGAGTGCCGATTATCACCTGGTCCATGCCGCCGCCACCTGTATTGAGGCAGACGGCAACGCGATCCCGTTGATCCTGGTCGTATGTGGAGAAGTCGATGCCGGCGTCGTCGACCGCCTCTGTCGCCGCTGCCATCGCCAGGTGAATGAACCGGCTCATGCGGCGTGCCATCTTCCGGTCCATCGCGATGGTCGGATCGAAGTCCCTGACCTCGGCCGCGATGCGGACGTCGAGGCCGGAGGGATCGAATTGAGTTATCGGTCCGACGCCTGATACGCCCGCGAGCAGGTTCTCCCAGTAGGCTCCGGCGGTGTTCCCGATTGGGGTAATCGCTCCGAGACCGGTGACGACAGCGCGACGGGCAGGATCCCTGGTGGGCACGGGCCATCTCCTAGGACGTGTTGCAGGCGGAGGCGACCACCGCCGGGCGGCGCCCAGCTAATCAAGCCAGCGTGACGAAACTCGTCCGCCGGAGGGACGGCGATCGGAGCCGCGCCGCTGAACCGTTCGCGCGATCGGGCCCGATCTCGGGATTGTACTTGCTTGGACCTCCAGGCGGAGACGCCAGGGCCGGACCCGGTACTCCTCGTGCCGGGAATCGACCGCTTGGTGCCTCTCGCCGGAGCTCAGTCGCCTGTGTAGCGCTTGAAGATGACCGCGGCATTGTGGCCGCCAAGGCCGATGTTGTTCGAGAGGGCGTACCGTATCGGCTTCTCGATCGTCTCGGTCGCTACGTTCAGGTTGCACTCCGGATCGGGCTCCCGGTAGTTGAGCGTCGGGGGCACGGTCTGGTGGTAGACCGACAGCGCCGTCGCCACCCCCTCGAAGGCTCCGGCGGCCCCCATCATGTGGCCCGTCATCGACTTCGTGGCCGATATCAGAATGTCCGGGGTATGACTGCCGAAAGCGGTCCATATGGCCTCGCTCTCGGCCTTGTCGCCGACGGGCGTGGAGGTGCCGTGCGGGTTGATCATGTCGACCTCGTCGGCCGGCACGTCCCGCCGCTCCAATGCCGCCTTCATGGCCCGCGCCGAGCCTTCGCCACCGGCCGCGGGCGCGATCATGTCGAACCCGTCGGCGGCCGAACCGTATCCGACGACCTCGGCGTAGATCGTCGCGCCGCGGGCCTTGGCCAGCTCGAGGTCCTCCAGGATGAGGGCGCCCGCACCCTCGCCTAGAACGAATCCATCCCGAGTCCGATCGAATGGCCGGCAGGCCGTCCCGATCGGCTGGCCGGGCAGCGGAGAGCCCATGCCGCGCATGTTGGTGAAGCCGATGTGGACAAGCTCGAGTAGAGGCGATTCGGCGGCGCCGGCGATGACGGCCGTGCAGTCGCCCCGGCGGATAGCCTCGGCGGCCTCGCCGATGGCGAGTGTCCCGGTCGAGCAGGCCGCAACCGGACAGAAGTTGTGACCCTTTGCCCCGGTCTCGATGGCGATCGTGCCGGAGCTCGCATCCACCAGGCCGTTGGCGATGAAGAACGGGCTGACGGAGCGGGCGCCCTTGGTCTTCCACGACGCCTGGTTGGTGATGAAGAGGTCCTGCCCGCCACCACCGGAGCCGTAAATGACGCCGACGTCGTAGCGGTTCTCGTCGGTGATCTCGAGACCGGAGTCGGCCACCGCCATCTTGGCCGAGGCCACCGCGAAGTGGACTGTCCTGTCGGTCCGTCGGGCGTCCTTGAAGTTCCAGTACTGCGTGATGTCGAAGTCCTTGACTTCGCCACTGGCCTTGTGGTCGTACGGTGTCGTGTCGAAGCGCGTTATCTCCCCGATGCCCGTGCGACCGGCCGTCAGGGCTTCCCAGACCGCGTCCTTGTCGTTGCCGATCGGGCTGACCACGCCCAGCCCCGTAATGACGATCCGTCTCGTGTAGTCAGGCTTCCGCACCGGATCTAGCTCCTTCTGGGATGCGATGCCACGACGGCCGGGCAGCCGACAGCGGCGATCATTTGGATGTCGCGGGGTCTTCGAGGAAGGGCACGGCGATGCCGCCTGCGGCGCCTGCCTCGTCAACGGCTATGGGATTCGCATCCGGTGAGATGCGCTTGATCAGGCCCGTCAGAACCTTTCCGGGGCCGACTTCGACGAAAGTTGTGACTCCGTCGCCGGTCATTCGCCCCACGGCGGCGACCCAGTCGACTCCGCGGGTCAGGTGCTCGATGAGCTCGCCCCGGGCACCGGCAGCCGTCGTGATCGGCGTCGCATCGGCGTTGGCCAGCAGCGGGATACTGGGTTCTGCGAAGGCGATTGGGCCCAGGACGCGGGTCATCCCCGCTGCGGCCTCGCTCATCAGCGAGGAGTGGGCCGCCACGGAGACCGGTAGCACGATGCCGCGCCGCGCGCCCAGGTCCCTGGCACCGGCGACGGCCGCTTCAACGGCGGCCCGATCTCCGGAGATGACGACCTGGCCGGGGGCGTTGCGATTGGCGACCGTGAGGCTGCCGTGCGGAGTGCCGAGGGCGATCAGCTCCGGCAGCCGCGCGTCGTCGAGACCGATGATGGCAGCCATCGCGCCGGCTCGGCCCTGGCCGGAGGCCTGCATCTGGAGCCCGCGCTCGCGCACGAGCCTGACCGCATCGCCCAGGGAGATGACTCCCGCCGCGACCATGGCCGAGTACTGGCCCATGGAGTGGCCCGCGGCATAGGCGGGCTGCGGGGCGGCGACTCCGGCCGCTGCCCAGCGTTCGCGAAGGGCGGCAAGAAAGGCGATCGAGACCGCCACCAGGGCGGGCTGAGCGTTGACCGTGAGGTCGAGCTGCTCGGCCGGACCATCGAAGGCGAGGCTGCTGATGTGCTCGCCCAACGCTTCGTCGGCTTCCGCCAGGACCGCCGCCGCGGCCGGCGAGGCCGCGGCCAGAGCCTTTCCCATACCCACCGACTGAGATCCCTGGCCGGGGAACACAAACGCGATGCGGTCCATGGGTTGTGGCTGGTCTCCTTCGGCTCCAGGCCGTGTGCCGAACCGGCGCGGCTGCGGGGCCGGGACTATCCGTCCGTTCCAACCGACCATAAGGCGGCCGATGTGATGTGTTCAGGCTACCGCAGCGTCAGATGAGCACGAAAGGAAAAGTGTGCAGGATTGCACGGATCGGGTGATCTGGCGTACGCTGGGGTCGTGCCGCAGTTTCTGCCCAAGATCCCGAGCCTCGGCCAACGTCCGCCCGACGCGGGTCCGGAGCGACAGCCGTCCATCCCGGGCGATTCTCGCCAGGCGGCCCAGACGGTTCCGCCGTCCCCATCCCCGGCCGCCGCGAGCGAGGCCTCGAGCGACGGCCCGACCAGCGACGTCGCGGCGAGAAGAGCGAGCGTCGCGGCCACTCCCGTCTCCCAGCCTGCGGCATCCTCTGATTCGCCGGCCCCGCCACTCTCGAATCCGTCACCGCTTCGACGTTTGCGCGGCTCGACTCGTCCCTTCCTGCACATCCCGTCGCTGACCGTGCCGAGTCGGGCGGCGGTGGAGTCGGCTGCCCGTGAGCTGCTGTCGGCCCCGGTAGAGGCGGCCCGTCTCCGTCTCCAGAACCCGCGCGAGTTGTCGGATCGGATCGCAATGGGCCGGGCAATATGGCGAGATCTGGTGATCGGCTTCGCCGCCCAGCTCGGCGAGCTGAACCTGGGCTTCACCCAGCTGGCCGCCCTGTATGCGCTCGCGGACAGCGGCACGATGACCGTGGCGGACCTGGCCGACACTCTGGGCCGCTCGCCGTCCGCGGTGAGCCGGCTCGCCGATGGGCTGGTCCAGCGGCAGCTGATAGAACGCAACCAGGATGCCGAGGATCGGCGGCAACGAACCCTGACGTTGACGGGGCGCGGGCAGGCGCTGCTGGGCCTGGTGGATCGGGCACGGGCGCAGGAGTTTCTGTCGATCGTCAGACCCCTGCCGGCCGCCGAAAGGGCGCTGGTGGGAATGGGTGTGGCTGCGCTCTCCACGCATGCCATCTCGAGACGCGGCCGCCTGATCAAGCAGCGTCCGCGCTAGACGCGAGCGGCCGGCCTCAGCTCTTGGAGGCCGCCTCGGTCTTGCGGTCGAGGGCCGGGATGCCGAGGGCCTCGCGGGCCACGTCTTCCTTGTCCACGGACAACGCCCAGGTTGCCATGCCGTTGGCTCGATCTACTACGCAGCAGCCCTTGACGTTGACCTTGGCGCGGGCCAGCTTGGTGGTCACGTCGCCCAACGCGCACGGGTTGTCCTCGATCTCGACGATCAGGCTGGTCCCGGCCACGAACGGGTAGCCCATGCCGCGCAGGACGTCGGTCGTGTCGTCGTCGCAGCAGTTCGTGTAGATCTCGGCCGTGGTGAGGTTGCCGACGGTGGTCTGGTGGACCTGGACGATGTTGACTCCGCGAGCGCACAAAGCCCTGGCCAGATGGGCGAGCTCGCCCGGCCGGTTTGGCAGTTGAACCACGAATTGCTGGCCCATGTCTCCCTCCCGGGAGTCCGAGAACTGGACTTGTGACCGAGCCGCGGAGCTGCAGCAGCTCCTGCCCGCGTCTCCGATCGACGGCGCCGGCGCGCCTGGTCTCGCTCCACCTTACCCGATCGCGCCCTCCTCGTGGTCAAGCGCCATATCAGCTGGCGCCGGGTCTCGTTCGATGTCGATTGCCGCCAGCCGCAGTCCGTCTCCGGGAGTTCTCTCGACGATGAATTCGGCGCCTTCCGCAACGGTCTGCGTCGACACCTCGCCCCAGGCGAACCGTAGCGCTTCCTCGGTGTGCTCGTCGTCTTCGCCCAGCAGCACGTGGACCGCGACGATCCTGGCCGCGCCCAACGATTCGGCACGCTCGACGGCCTTGTCCAGCACGGCCTGCGCGAGCATGACCTGATGCATCTAACCGGCCTCCGGGTGGAGCAGCTCGACGACCGCCGCCGCGGCGGCGGGAATGGCGGCCAGGACCGCGGGGCTGAGCTCCTCGCTGAACTCGTCCGTTCGATGGGCCTGGACTGTGACCGTGTCGATGCGCGTGGGCAGATCTGCGCCGAGCCGGCGCCCCAGGTCCAGGGCGGTCCGCAGGGAAGCGTCGTGCGCGGAATCGAGGTGGCCGGCGGCGTAGTCGGCCAGTTCCTCGAACGAGCAGCAGCGGACCTCGCCGATGGGTCGGTCCGGGAACTCGGCGGCGTCGACCAGAATCGCCGCATCGTATCCGGTCAGGCATTCCATCAGGCGCAGCCCGCCGACGCCCAACCGCTCGATCTCCACCTCCGGGGTCTCTCGTCCGGCCTGCCGCGCCGCGTGGAGACGGCCCTCTACCTCGTCCGCGACTCGCCAGCCCACGCCGTCGTCGCCGAGCAGGGGATTGCCCAGCCCGATGACTATCGTCCGCCCGCGGACGACTTGACTTCGAGGCTGTGGGGCGGTGGAGACGCGATCGGCCACGGCGGCCTCCGATCTGGCGCAAAGCTGCTCTGGCAGCTTTGCTCTAGCAGTTCTGCGTCAGGACTTCGATGACCTCGCCGTCCGAGTTGCGAATCGCGACCTGGAGAGGCATCTCACCGGGGAGTGAGTGAGTGGCACAGCCGAAACACGGGTCGTAGAGACGGAACGCCATCTCGACGCGGTTCAGCAGCCCCTGGTGCACGACCGTGCCCTTGTGGATGAGGCTCTGCGCCGCCTTCTTGATCGACATCGCCATGGGGGCGTAGTTGTTGGTCGTCCCGACGACCAGGTTGACCGCGGTCAGGATGCCGCGCTCATCGGTCCAGTAGTGGTGGGTGAGGGTTCCTCGGGGTGCCTCGACCGTTCCGACGCCCTCAGTTGGCTTCTCGGTGGGTACGGTCCGGACGTTCGGCGAGGTAATCTCGGGATCCTTGGCCAGCTCCACGACCCGTTCGGCGGCGTAGAGCAGCTCGACGAGACGGGCCCAATGGGTGGCCAGGCGATGGTGGACCAGCCGCTTGCCACCGGATTCTGGCTTGGGAGCCAGGGTGTCGTAGAAGCGCTCGTAGGCGGCCTGGGCGAGCGGCGTGGCCATCCCCTCGGCGGTGTTGAGTCGCGACAGGGGAGTGGCGCAGTAGACGCCTGAGTCCACCCCGTCGACGAAGCCCTTCCAGCCGATCTTCTTCAGGTACGGGAACTTGAGGTAGGTCCAGGGCTCAACGTGCTCGGCGATCCAGTCGCGGTAGTCCGCCGGGGCGTAAGTTCCCACGCGCTTGCCGTCCGGCGACATGATGCTGACCTGGCCGTCGTAGAAGTTGACTTTGTTGTTCGGGTCGACCAGGCCCATGTAGTAGGTCCGATGGGTATAGCCGTCGGACAGGACCATCTCCTTGTAGGCTTCGTTGCCGAGGACGATCTTGTCGAAGATCCCGAGGCTGAACTGGCCGAACTCGATCGCCCAGCGCCCGAACTCCTCGATGTGCGCCCGCTGCTCTTCGGTGATGCCCTGAGTCATCCCGCCCGGCACTGCCGTCGCGGGATGGATCTTGCGGCCGCCGATCATCTCGATCACTTCATGGCCGCGCTTGCGGGCCTCGATGACCTTGCCGCCGACCTCCATGCCGACCTTGCCGATGACACCCAGGATGTTCCGCTCGGACGCGGGGGCATCGGGTCCAACCACGAAGTCGGGGCCGCCGAGGGCGTAGAAGTGAGTCGTGTGGTCGGTGAAGTAGAAAGCGCTGTAGAGGAGCTCGCGGAGCAGCTTGGCCGCTCGGGGCGGGTCGACGTGGTAGACGGCGTCGGCGGCTTTGGCCGCGGCCATGTGGTGGGCTTCCGGGCAGACGCCGCAGATGCGGTTGGTGAGCGTGGGCATCTCCTCGACCGGGCGGCCCACGCAGAAGCGCTCGAAGCCGCGCAGTTCGGGGATCTGGAAGTAGGCGTTGGCGACCTCGCCGTCGGGATCGAGGAAGATCTCGATCTTGCCGTGGCCCTCCAGCCTTGTGACGGGATCGATTGTGATGCGTTCCATTGCTTGGCTACTCCCCGTCGTTCTGCCAGGCCGATTTGCTGCTGCGCAGCAGGGAGCCTGCGAGGCTGAAGCGGTAGAACTGGCCGACCGGGTCGGGGATCCCGTCGAGGATCTTGTCGATCTCCTCGGGCTTCTGCGCCTCGATCACCGAAGCGTAGGCAGACATAAGGCGCGCCCCGTAGTCGATGACGCCCTCGGCCGCCCCGTAGCAGCCGATGCACGGTGCCGCGACGCTCGGGCACAGCGCGCCGCAGCCGTCGCGGGTTGCCGGTCCGTTGCAGGGCAGACCCTGCTCGAGGAGGCAGATCTCCGGATCGAACCCGGCGACCTGCTGGATGCGGACGAAGCGGTCGATCTTCTTGACGTCACGCTTGCGGGGGCACTCGTCGCACACGGTGGACTCGCCGGCGCCCAGGACTGAGCCCTTTGGCGGCAGCGGCCCGGTGCCGTTGAGCGCGGCCACGACCGCCTGCAGGGCGGCCCAGATCTGCGTGGATTCGGGCGGGCAGCCGGGGATCGTGTAATCCACCTCCACGACCTGGTCCAGCGTCCGAAGCATCGGCTCGAACTCGGGCAGGTGCAGGACGCCTTCCGGCGCCTGATACTCCCAGACCGGCCGGATGCCGTCCGGATTCTCCGTGCTGGAGGTCGAGAAGGCGGTGTCGATGATCTGCTTGCGGCTCGAGAGGTTGGCCAGGCCGGGGATGCAGCCCTCGCTGGCGCATGACCCGAAGGCGACCACGAATTTCGACTTGCGGCGCAGGAGCCTGGCCAGGTGGACGGTCTCGTCGGTCCGCATGCTGCCGCTGACGAGCGTGATCGTGATCTCGCCGTCCTCCATGGCCTCGATGTCGGAGTACTTGCCGTCCATCACCGTCGGCCACAGGACGATGTCGAAGGCCGCGGCGACCTCCAGGATGTGCTCGTGGATGTTGACGATGGCGATGTCGCAGCCCCCGCATGAGGCGGCGCCGAAGATGGCGAGCTTGGGCTTGGCGGCAGGCTTGGCGGCGGGCTTGGCGGCGGGCTTGGCGGCGGGCTTGGCGGCGGGCTTGGCGGCGGGCTTGGCGGCGCCGGTGGACTTCGGAGTGGGGCTCATCGTGCGCTCTCGGCTGTGGCGTGATCCGGGTTGACGCCGCCGGCCGTCTCGGGCGGTCCTCCGGCGTCACCGCCGGTTGCCTCCCAGGCCGCCTCGAGGTCCACACCGTCTATGTCGACCAGGCTGGCCGCGGGCCAGTTGAGCGGTCCCAGGGCTCGTACTTCCTCGGTCACTCGGGCGATCTCGTTGGCCAGGCGGACGCCCTCGGCGGCGCTGGCCCACACGAGCTGGAACCGCCCCGGCTCGATGCCCAGGGCCTCTATCGTGCGCTGCAGCAGCTGGAAGCGACGCAGGGCCTTGTAGTTCTGCTCGATGTAGTGGCACTCGCCCGGGTGGCAGCCGCTGACCAGGACCGCATCCGCGCCTTCAGAGAAGGCCTTGAGCACGAACGTGGGGTCCAGGCGGCCGGAGCACATGAGCCTGATCAGACGGACGTTGGGCGGGTACTTCACCCGCGCCGTCCCGGCCAGGTCCGCGGCTCGATAGCTACACCAGTTGCAGGTGAAGCCGATGATCACCGGCTCGAAGGTGGCGACCGCGGTGGCCGCTCCTTCCGTGGGGGCCGGTGCGACAGGTGCCTGCGCGCTCATGCTCGCACCGCCTCCTCGATTGCCTCATGGTGGGTCGTCGGGAAGCCCGACCGGTGGGGTCGCAGCCCATCGGCTCCGATCCTGAGCAGACCCTCGATCTGAGCGAGGACCTGCTCGTCGCTGAAGCCCGTGCCGGAGATGGCTCCGGCGGGGCAGGCCGCGACACAGGTTCCGCAGCCCTGGCACATGGCCGGGTTGACGGCCGAAACCCCCTTGACGTCGTCGAAGGAGATGGCGTTGTAGGGGCACAGGGTGTTGCAGATGCGACAGCCGGAGCAGTGCTCGGCGTCGACCGACGCCCTGATCGGCTCCAGGTTCATCTTCTTCTGCTGGATGCGACCGAGGACCCGGGCAGCCGCCGCGGCTCCCTGCGCCACGGAGGCCGGGATGTCCTTGGGGCCGCTGACGCAGCCGGCCACGAACACGCCTTCGGTCATCGTCGCGACCGGGTCCAGCTTGGGGTGCTTCTCGATGGCCCAGCCGTCGAAGCTGCAGGAGATGCCGAACCGGGTAGCCAGCTCCTTGGCATCGGCCCGCGGCTCGAGACCGGCGGAGAGGATGACCATGTCGACCGGGAACCGGCGCTGCTGTCCGACGAGGGTGTCTTCGACCTGGAGGATCAGCTTGCCTTCTTCCTCCGGGGTGCGCGCGACGTCCGTGATCTCGGCGGGCTTGCCGCGGATGAAGATGCCGCCCTCCTCGAGGATCCGCTGGTAGAACTCGTCGTAGGCCTTGCCCACCGTCCGCATGTCGATATAGAAGTCGTAGATCGTCGCGTCGGTGTGTTCTTTGACGAGATGGGCGAACTTCAGGCTCTGCATGCAGCAGATCGCGGAGCAGTAGTTGTTGTGGTTGCGATCGCGGCTGCCGACGCAGTGGACGATCGCCACCGACTTGGGCTCCGTCACGCCGTCGCGCAGAACCACGGCTCCGTTCGTTGGACCGGCGGAGTTCGAAAGCCTCTCGAACTCCAGGCTGGTGAAGACGTTCGGCAGATGGCCGTAGCCGTACTGCGGCATCTTCCGAGCGTCGAAGAGGTCATAGCCGGTGGCGATGATGATGTTGCCGACTTCGAGAGTCAGGACCTGATCTTCCTGGGTGAAGTCGATCGCGTTGGTCTCGCAGAACTTCTCGCAGGCCTTGCAGGTCCCCTTCTCGAAGTAAGTGCAGTTGGGTCGGTCGATCACCGGCGTCCGCGGGACGGCCTGGGCAAACGGGGTGTAGATCGCCTTGCGGTAACCCAGACCCGCCTCGAAGACTTCGTCGATGACCTTCTTGGGGCACTTCTCCTGGCACACGCCGCAGCCGTTGCAGAGGTCCTCGTTGACGTAGCGGGCCTTCTTGCGGACGGTCACGGTAAAGTTGCCGACGTAGCCCTCGACCTTCTCGACCTCGCTCCAGGTCATGAGCTCGACGTTGGGGTGAGTGCCGGCCGTGAGCATCTTGGGGGTCAGGATGCAGGCAGCGCAGTCGAGCGTTGGGAAGGTCTTGTCGAACTGGGCCATGTGGCCGCCGATCGACGGGTCCTTCTCCACGAGGTAGACCTTGAAGCCGGCGTCGGCCAGCTCGAGAGTGGCCGAGATGCCGGCGATGCCTCCGCCCACGACGAGGGTGGCGGGGTTGATGTCGACCGTCATCGGCGAGAGGGGCTCGTTGCGGCGAACTCGCTCCACGCCACCGGCCAGGATGGCCTTGGCCTTGACCGTGGCCGCGGCCTTGTCCGTGTGGACCCACGAGTCCTGCTCGCGGATGGAGACCAGTTCGCACAGATACGGATTCAGCCCGCCACGGGCCGTAGCCGTCCGGAACGTGTTCTCGTGGAGGTGCGGCGAGCAGGCCGCCACCACGATGCGATTCAGGCCGTACTTCTTGATGTCGTCGGTCACGAACTCCTGGCCGGGGCTGGAGCACATGAACTTGTAGTCGCGGGCGACTACGACGCCCTGATCGCGCAGGTTCTCGGCCGCCCACTTGGCGACCTCGGCGACGTCGACGACGCCGGCGATATTGCTCCCGCAGTGGCAGACGTAGACGCCGATCCGGATCTCGCCGGCCGCCGGCAGTCCGGCGGCAGGTTCTCCCTCGACCGGCTTGTGGTTGTGCTCGGCGGTCATTCCTCGACCTCGCTGTCGGCCATGCGCGGCATCGGCAGGGCTCGCTTGTCCGGCCTCGGCCTGTGTGCCGGAGCTGCTCCGGCCGCCGCGAGCGCCAGCTCGGGAGCTGCCTTGAGCGCCTTGGCAAGGGTCTTGCTGGCGTTGGTGTACTCGCGTCCGATTCCCAGCTTCTTGGGCTCCAGACCGAAGGCAACGCCCATCAACTGGGTAAAGAACACGATCGGCATCTTGTGGTGGGTGTGGAACATGGCGTTCATCTCGCCCTGGTAGGCGTCGATGTTGATCTGGCACATCGGGCAGACCGTGACCATCATCACGGCCTCGAGACGCTCGGCCTCGGATACCAGGCGCCGGACCAGCTCCAGCCCGACTTTGGGCGCGATCTGGTTCATGTGCCCGCCGCAGCATTCGGTCCGTAGCGGGTAGTCCACGACTTCCGCGCCGAGGGCCTTAAGCAGCATGTCCAGACTCTTCGGTTGTTCGTGGTCGGCATAGGCGCCGTCGACGTCCGGGCGAGGGACCATGCAGCCGAGGTACGGCGCGACCTTGAGGCCGGTGAGGGGCTTCTTGACGGCCGCGCGTACCTTGTCCAGTCCGACGTCCGTGAGGATGACCTCCAGGAGGTGGCGGACCTTGAGAGTTCCGGGGTCATAGTGCAGGCCGCCGGCGCCAAGAGCGTCGTTGACGCGGGCGTTGAGCGCGGGCTGCTCGCCCATGTAGTGGTCGGCCTTCGCCAGGTTGAGGTAGCAGGCGCTGCAAGCGGCGACGAGTGCCTCGCCGTTCTTCTTCTCACCCGCCGCGATCGCCAGGTTGCGGGCGATCATGGCGTAGGCGGGAGTCGTGCTCAGGCTCACGTACTCGGTCGCGCCGCAGCAATTCCAATCGTCGATTTCCTCGAGGGAGATGCCGAGAGGCTCCAGCACGCCTTCCAGGGACTCGCGATAGGAGCGGCCGCTGCCCTCCATCGAGCAGCCGGGGTAGTAGAGGTAGCTGCTCATCGGGCCCGCTCCAGCTCGTCGGCGCGCTTCAGGATGGCGTGCAGCTGCTTTCTCTGGCGGATCCGCGTAGGCAGGAGCCCGATCCGGCCGTGACGGAAGAGGCCGAATGCCATCGGGGTCATGCCGGGCAGGCGCAGAGGAAAGTGGCGCAGGTAGTGCCGCGCCGTGAGCCCGAGATCCCAGCTGCGCCCAAAGCGCTTTGCCTGGCCGATGAAGACGCCGCCGAAATCGGGGCCGACGTTGCTCGGATAGGCATGTTCCTTCTCCGCGATGGTCTTGATCGCGTACATCACGTCCGTGATCTCGATCTCCTGCGGGCAGCGGACCACGCAGTGGTAGCAAGAGAGGCACATCCACGGCGTGTTGCTGCGCAAGACCTCATCGCGCTTGCCGGCGCGGATCAACGCGAAGATCGCCCTAGGGGTGTGGTCCATGGCGCTCGCCGAGGGACAGGAGCCCCCGCAACTGCCGCACTGGATGCACATCTCCAAGCGCGAGACGCCTGCTGTCTTCGAGGTCACCTCGGCCAGGAAGCGGGCGCCTGCGTCCGCCACCACGGGAGGTGAGACCTGAGCCACGACCATCCAATCGCCCCTTTGTCTACCAGGCTTCGTCCGACGACGCGATCAGCCGATTGCGCGCCTGATCGGACGTCCGCGCCTGCCTCGTGCGCGAGCGTCCGATGTCAGCGGGCCCGGTCGGCCGCGACCGCTTTGGATTCGGCCGGGTTGTTGCGGGATATGTAGCTGGATGCCTATGCGCCCTCATCCGGGAGCGCTCCGGGTCGGCACCGGCGGCAACGGTTCCGAAACCGACCTGACTAGCCGCGTGCGGCGAAACCCGATCGTTGCCTTACGAGGATTGTCGGAAGGGGACCCACTCGCGGCTAGGGCCGCATGACCCGCCGAAGCGGGGGCCAACCCGCCCGGGTTGTCGGGCTCTTGGGGCATCG
The DNA here is from genome assembly GCA_003158295.1 of Chloroflexota bacterium. Lineage (GTDB taxonomy): Bacteria > Chloroflexota > Limnocylindria > Limnocylindrales > CSP1-4 > Fen-1039. The sequence goes on from PMIP01000026.1 coordinate 34,324, forward strand.
CGGGGCTCGGCCCACATGTCGAGGGGCAATGGCGCCTTCTTGCCCCCACTCGTTGGGGTGGCTAGGGCTCCTTGCCTATGCCGCGGCGGCGCGCAGACAAAGAAAGACCCCGGTCGCTGCGGGCGCAACGGCCGGGGTGCGAAATGCGGGCAGGACGGGTCTAGGCTTTCTTGGCCGCGATCAGCCCACCGCCGACGAGGGCAAGGATTCCGCCGACGGCGACCAGGATCAAGCCGATACCGAAGCCGAACGTGCCGCCGGCCGCGGAGACGGCGTCCGAGGTGTCCTTGAGGCTCATCTTGCCCAGCATGCTGGTGAAGTAGACCAGGGCTACATCGACTACCAGGAGCGCGCCCAGCGCGGCCAGGATCGCCCCAGGCTGCGGGATACTCAGATTCAGGATTCCGGCCGCGACGACGACCACCACGAGGATGCCGAGAAGAAGGGCGACCTTGCCGCCGTTCAGATCCGAGTCCAGACCGTTGAGGTTGGTGGTTTCTCCTCCGATCGTGGCGCTGGCCCATGCAAGGGGCACCCCGACGATCGCGAGAACTCCTCCGACTCCGGCCACGATGGCGGCCACGGACATGTTTCTTCCTGAGGTTGACAGAGCCATGCCGAGACTCCTCCAGTCGCTCACAGCGCCCCGTCGCTGACGGGTCGACGGGTAGCGCAGGCTTCAGGATATGCGTCGTCACATCGCCTGGAAGACCGATCCCGCAGGTACTCCAGGTCGGATAGGTGATGTCGAAAAGCGCTCGCAGTAGGTGCCTCTCCGACTCTTCGCCGACTATGATTAGTGTGGGGGGCGCAGACACCGGAGGAAGGACGCACGATGGCGATCTTCGGGCCACCCGATCCGGCGAAGCTGGAGGCAAGCGGAGACGTCGCCGGGCTGATCAAGGCCCTGGGATACGAGAAAGACGCCCACGTCCGCGCGGCTGCGGCGAGGTCGCTGGGCCGGATCGGCGACGCGCGCGCCGTGGAACCGCTGGTCGCCGTTCTGGGCGACGCCAGGCGGGACGCGCGTCAGGCCGCAGTCGAGGCGCTGAGCCTGATCGGGGGCCCGCGCGCGATCGAGCCCATCATCGGACTGCTGAAGGACTCGGACCCCATCGTGCGGCAGACCGTCGCCGGCGCCCTCGGCAAGGTCGGGGCACCCGCAATCGAGCCCCTCGCAGAGGCCCTGACGGACTCGACTGCCGGCGTCCGCCAGACTGCGGCCAGGGCACTCGGTACGATCGGGGACCCGCGCGCCATCGAGCCCCTCAGCGGAGCCCTCACGGACTCGACAGCCGGCGTCCGCCAGGCTGCGGCCAAGGCGCTCGCGAAGCTCGGCTGGACTCCGGATAGCGGTCAGCCCGGGGAGGCATACCGCCTCGTCGAGAAGCGTCAGTGGGCCGAGTGCGTCAGGCTGGGCGCCCCCGCCGTCGAGCCTCTCGTCGCCGCTCTCAAGCGCCGGGACAAGGTCGTCCGCCGGGCTGCGGCCGAAGCGCTCGGCAGAATCGCCGATCCGAGAGCCGGCAAGGCTCTGGTCGCGGCCCTCGGCGATCCCGAGCCGAACTGTCGCCGGGCCGCCACCGAAGCGCTCATCAAGATCTCGGGAGGTGCCTTCAAGCCGGTGGCCGCGGCGCTCGTGGATGCGAATCCGACGCGGCGACAGCTGGCCCGGCAGGTTCTCGACCGGACCGGCTGGTTGCCCGACAAGTCCGAGGCAGCCGCACGCTACTGGATCGCCAGGCGCCAATGGTCGCAATGCGCGGAGATCGGCGGTCGCGCCGTGCGGCCCCTGATCTGGGCCCTTGAGTCCGACGACGAGCACGTCCGCATAGATGCCGCCGCGACCCTGGGCAAGATCGGCAACCGGCGAGCGGTGGCGCCTCTATGTGCCAGCCTGAAGATCGGGAATCCCAGCTTGCGCCGGGTGGCCGCGGAGGCCCTCGGCGAGATGGGCGACCCGCGAGCCGTCCAGCCGCTCATCGCCGCCCTCGGCGATTCAGACGTAATCGTGCGCACGGCCGCCACACAGTCGCTCGGGCAGATGGGCGACCTCGTCATCCGGCCTGTCATCGTAGCTCTCGGCGACCCCGACGCGCTCGTGCGCCATTCTGCGGCCGATGCCCTCGGGGCCATCGGCGAGCGGGCCGTCGAGCCCCTCATCGCGGCTCTCGGCAACTCCGCCGCGCTCGTGCGCCAGTTCGCGGCCGAGGCGCTCGGGAAGATCGGCGATCCGCGCGCCGTGGAGCCGCTCATCGCGGTCCTGAAGGATGGCGACCGAACCGTGCGACAGGGCGCGGTGGAGGCTTTGTGCGAGCTGGCCTCGCACTCAGTGCCGCCGCTCTGCGCCGCGCTCGGCAGCAACGATGAGCAGCTGCGTATGCAGGCTGCCAAGGTGCTGGTCTTGCTCTACGAGTCAGGCAAGCTGGGCGAGGCGGACAAGGCCGCCATCCTGGCCCAGAGGGGCACCATCTCCGAAATGCACGCGGATCGCACCGGGCAACATACCGACGAGAGCTCGTCGGGTGAGTTCGGCCATGCCGACCTCACGTACCACCACGATCAGCACCTCATCTTCGAGGTTCGAGAGGGCGTCCCCTCCAAGGGACAGAAGACCTAGCGGGTCGAACGCCCCAGCTGCTCGGCCAGTCGATCTCCTGTTGTAACCGCCCCTTTGGAGGCGGACGAGACCATGGCCGCGTACTTGGCCATGACGCCACTCGTGTAGCGAGGAGCCGGGGGGGTCCAGCGGGCTCGTCGCGCCGCGAGGACCTCCGCGGCCACGTTGAGATCCAGGGCGTGGCGGTCGACGTCGATGACGATTTCGTCGCCCTCCTCGACCAGGGCGATCGGGCCGCCCATGACCGCCTCCGGCGCCACGTGGCCGATCATCAGGCCGTGGGTGCCGCCGGAGAAGCGGCCGTCCGTGAGCAGGGCGACGTGCTCGCCCATACCCTCGCCGGAGAGCGCCGCCGTGACCGACAGCATCTCCTGCATGCCTGGGCCGCCGACCGGACCCTCGTAGCGGATCACGATCACGTCGCCCTTGTTGATCCTCTGGCCGCGGACTGCGTCGTAGCAGGCGTTCTCGGTGTCGAAGACCCGGGCCGGGCCCTTGTGATAGCGGCGCTCGTGGCCGGCCAGCTTGATGACGCAGCCGTCCGGGGCCAGGGTGCCGTGGAGAATCGTCAGTCCGCCCGTCTGGCTCAGTGGCGTCTCGATCGGGACGACCACCTTCTGGCCCGCTGTCTCGACCGCCGCCGATGCAGCCCCGGCGATCGTGCCGCCGTCGACGTTCGGAGTGGAGCCGTCGATCAGGCCCCTCTTGAGCAACTCTCTGGTGACCAGGCTCAGGCCGCCGGCTTCGTAGAGGTCGGCGGCGGCGTAGCGTCCGCCCGGCACCATGTCGCCGACGATCGGCGTCCTGTCGGCGATCTCACCGAACACGTCGATGTCGAGCGGCGGCAGGCCGTACTCGTGGGCAATGGCGATGAGATGCAGGACCGCGTTCGTCGAACCGCCCGTGGCTGCGACGCAGGCGATGGCGTTCTCGATCGAGCGGCGGGTGACGAATTCCTTGGGCCGGACGTCTTGCCGGACCAGGTCCATGACGATCTCGCCGCAGCGGGCCGCGGCCTTGTCCTTGTCGGGATGCTCGGCAGGGATTCCGTTCAGGCCGGCCGGAGAGAGGCCCAGGATCTCCAGCACCATCGACATGGTGTTGGCGGTGTACTGTCCACCGCACGCGCCGGCGCCCGGGCAGCTGACCGACTCGATCTCGTACAGGTCTTCGGCCGACATCTTGCCAGCGCGGTAGGCGCCGATCGCCTCGAAGATCGTCACGATCGTGGCGTCCCGCTTGCCCTTGTACACGCCCGGATAGATCGAGCCGTTGTAGAGGATGACGCCCGGAATGTCGAGACGGCCGAGGGCGATGATGGCTCCCGGGATCGTCTTGTCGCAGCCGACCAGGCAGACCAGGCCGTCGAACATATGGCCCCGCGAGCAGAGCTCGATCGAGTCGGCGATGACCTCGCGACTGATGAGGCTCGCCTTCATCCCTTCGGTTCCCATCGTCGTACCGTCGGAGACGGAGATCGTGCCGAACTCCATGGGCGTGCCGCCCGCCGCCCGGATCCCCGCCTTGACGTGTTCGGCCAGGCGGCGCTGGTTGTAGTTGCACGGC
>PMIP01000053.1 GCA_003158295.1 Chloroflexota bacterium
CGCTGGTGCGGACGGCTCGGTGGTCGCCGTGGAAATGACTTACACCCGGCAGTCTGCAGACGCATCCCGCCTTCATGACACTATTGCTCGCGATTGGCCCGGTAGGTACCAAGCGCACCTTAAGATTCCAGATGATCGAACCCGGATCACTTTGACGCAGGCAAGAGCGATCCGCGCTGAGATGATCCAATCGGACGCCGCGATCCAGAGCCTGGAGCCCGGGCAAGAGCGCGAGGTCGATATCCAGCGGATCATCTCGCCAACTCGAGTTCGCGCGTACCTCAACGGAGGAAGTCCTCATCTGACGGTCACGACCTCTGGAGCCAGCCGAGGCGTGATTAGCCCCTGGCCTGACATTGAGCGCAGAGCACAGGAGAAGAGCCACCAGTTGACCGGCTTCGAGTGCGGGTTAGTTGCGGTCGAAGGCGGCAACGGGCCTAAGTCGGCGTACTTGTGGGCCGATCAAGTGAAGGCCGGCGATGTTCTGCCCGTGTTGGACGTAGCCTCAAGCATCGCGGGCGTACTTCTCTTCTGGACGGACATACGCCGCCACAAGCCGTTCAGATCCGTGTTCGTCGCCAACAGTAGATGGACCAGTGCATATCCCATTGCACTCATCGACCTGCTATCTTGCGTGGGTGCCCGTGAACGGACATAACCTATCTTATCGGNNCTGGCTGATGCGCTGGTTGCTGACACCGAGAAGGATGCCGGCGTCGCGCGCCGTGTATCCGGAGCTGCGGAGTTCGCGCACGGCCCGGTGCATAGCCGCGGATGATGCCTCCTGAGCCTCCTCAGCCGTGTGGCGGGTGCGTAGGGCGTCCTCGATGGACATTCGGAGGTGGCCCAGGGACTCCATCTGGGGCTCGATGGCGACGTCGAATGAGTCGTCCGGGACCTCGAGCATCAGCCCGATGGCTTCGCGGATTATGGGCTCGGCCTGGTCGAGTCGGCGGGCCTGGCTGAATACGCCCTCGAGTTCCGGTACCGCGAGTGCCCACCACCGACCACTGCGCACCGCGATTGCCTTGTACCTCGGCTTCATCGTCTCCCCCGTAGGAGCTCGTGGCGCTTCACTACAGTAAGCCTAGCGCACTAGGCACCGCTTGGCAATACCTCTAGGCTAGCGCTCGGGACCTATGAGCCACGTGGTCCGAGCTTGCCGGGGTCCAGGCCCGCCACTTCGATACGCTCCTGGTCGCGCGGCTGCATGATTGGAGCTCGAGCAAGCGCCCTCTCATGGGGAGCCAATGGTCATCACGCAGCCGAATGCCGACGCGCCGATTGCCGCAGGCATCTTTCTGGTAACGATCGGGCTGGTCATCGTGCGGCCACGGAGGCTGACCGAGGCCACGGCCGCGCTCGTCGGCGCATGCGTGATGGCGGCGTGGGGCTTCGTGCCGCTCGGAGGGGCCGTCGGCAACGTGCTGGGCCACTGGAACGTCCTGCTCTTCTTCCTGGGACTGACAGGGACGGCCGCGGTCGCGGAGCGAAGCGGGCTCTTCGAGGGGCTGGCGGGGCTGACGGCTCGACTTTCGGCCGGCCGCCCGAGGCGACTCATGGTGGCGGTCGTGATCGTAGGGGCCGTCGTGGCGGCAATCCTCTCGAACGATGCCGCGGCGCTCGTCCTCACTCCCGTCGTATACGTGATCGTCACGAAGTTCGGCCTGGAGCCACTCCCCTACGTCCTGGCCTGCACTTTCGTGGCGGACGCGGCGTCGCTGGCGCTGCCGACGGGCAATCCAGTGAACGTTATCGTGAGCGACCGGCTGGGCGAGAGCGCGGTAGGCCTCGTGCCGATCCTGCTTCCTGCCGCGGTGGCATCTGTCGTGGCCCTGCTCGCCTGCCTGCTGGTCGTCTACCGTCGCCAGCTGCCCGCCCACTCCCCTCTCGTGCCCGCCGCGGGCGCCTGGACGTCGTTTGGCGAGCTCCCGAGGCCCTTGCTGGCCGCGTTCTCGGTGGCTGTCGCCGCCTTCGCTCTGGCTTCGGTGGCCGGAGTGCCGCTTGGGCCGACGCTGGCGGCCGTCTGGGTCGTGCTGCTCGGGGTCGAGCGAGGGGTTGGTCGTCGGGTGTGGCCGCTCGACGGCATCGGCTGGTCGCTGCTGGTCTTCGTGGCTTCCATGGGGATCCTCGTCGACGGCCTTTCGTCGGCCGGAGTCACGGCCCGGCTCGCGGGGATCGTTCTCGGGCCCGTACGGGATAGCCCCGCCGCGGTGATGACGGTTTCGGCGGGCGCGGCCGCGCTCAGCTCGAACATGTTCAACAACCTGCCCGCCGCGTTCGTGATGGCCGACGCCGTGAAGAGCGCGGGTCTCAGCCCGGCCAGTACGCATGCGGCCGCGATCGGCACGATCATCGGCGCCGACCTCGGTCCCAACTTGACACCCGCCGGCTCGGTGGCCACGCTGCTTTGGTTCGTCCTCCTGCGCCAGCGCGGGCTTGCGGTGTCGTCGTGGAGCTACATCCGGGTGGGCCTTCTGGTGACGCCCGTTACGATCCTGGCGGCGCTTGCCGTCGCACTGCTGCTCGGCGTTCCCAGGTGAGGCCGACTGTGAGGCCGACTTGAGTGAGCCGCTTCGTCTCCTGATCGCGATCTCCGGGGCCGAGGATCCGGCGTTCGTAGGATTCGTCGCGCGGGTCGTCGCGGCCGGCGGACCGCCGGTGGACCTGACGCTGCTGCACGCCGTCGACGCCGAGGCTCGAATGCTGGCCGGCGAGGGTCTCGCGATGCGCCACGCTCCGTGGCCGGCGCCTTCGCAGGGCGCGACCGATCGCCGGCTCGACGAAGCCGATGAGGCAGGCGCCGCGGCGCTGCTGGCCGTCTGGAAGGAGCGGTTCGAGGCGGAGTTTCCCACCGCGGTGGCGGTCGCGAGCGTGGTTCGGCGCGGCCGTCCGGAGCAATGCATCGTGCGGGCCGCGGAGGATCTGGGTGCCGATGCGATCGTCCTGAGCGCCCGACCCGGGCCTCAAGCCAGTGAGCCCGGGCCCCGGAGCGTTGGTCACGTAGCGCGGTTCGTTCTGGACCACTCGCCCGTGCCTGTCCTGCTCGTTCGGGGTTCCGTGCGGCGGTCTGGCGGGGCGTAGGCAGCAACCGGCCCGCCTGCGTGCGGGCTACGGCGGGCCGTTTCGTGACGGACATGAAGCGCCCGAAGGAACCGCGACCCCGCATCGTTCGGCCGATCCTAGAATCGGTCGAGTCGTTCGGGTGTCCGTGGCCCCTCCGGGCAAGACCGAATCTAGTCCGCCCGGCGCCCGATGCCAACCGCCTTATCCACCTGTTTGGAAACTGGTCGCCCCGATAGCGGGTGGTTTCCACGGCTCATGCACACGTGGCGCACCGGCATGAGGCGGATCACGAGGCGAGTCGAACGGGCGTGCTCTGACCTGCTCGGGCGTGCTCTGGGCCTGCGAGGTCAGGCGGCGGATCCCGGCCGGGTGCGCTTGCGTCGGCGGAGGTTCGTCACTCGCAGGGCCAGGACGAGCAGGAAGGCCTCCATGAAGATGTTCATGCTCATCTTCGACTGCCCCGCCCTGCGTTCCTCGAAGGTTATCGGGACTTCGACGATGCTGGCGCCGGCCTGGCGAGCTCTGAAAGTGGTTTCGATCTGGAAGGCGTAGCCACCCGCGTGAAGCCGGTCCAGATCGATCTCCTTGAGGACCTCTGCGGACCATGCCTTGTAGCCGCCCGTGAGGTCGCGGAACGGGAGCAGGAGAACGACGCCGGCGAAGACACTCCCGCCCCGACTGACCAGGCGGCGGAGGAGGTTCCAGCGCGGTATGTGACCGCCCTTGACGTATCGCGAACCCAGAACGAGGTCCGCCGTACCAGCCCGAAGGGGCTCCAGGAGCGATGGCAGATACCTGACCGGGTGGCTGAAGTCGGCGTCGATCTGGACCACGATGTCCGCCTTACGGTCGATCAGCTCCCTGAACGCGGCCACGTAGGCGCGTCCCAGGCCCTGCTTCGCCCGGCGGTGGAGCACGGCGATCGCCGGGTTGGCGGCGGCCATCTCGTCGGCGAGGTCGCCGGTGCCGTCTGGCGATCCGTCGTCGACGATCAGGACGTGCGCCTCCGGGACGACTCCCAGGATGGCTTCGGCGATGGGGCCGACGTTCTCCCGCTCGTTGTACGTCGGGACGATGAACCAGATGGTTGGGCCGGGGTGCGCCATCGCCTTCCTTGCTGCACGGGAGGGTCGCGGCCGAGGATACCTCCTGGGTCCCCTACCCCGCTCGGCGGGTCTCGCGCACCGCGGGCTGACGGCCCCGGGCGCCGCGGCGGCAGATGCGTCTGCCGGACACACGAAAACGCCCGAAGGAACCAGTTCAATCAGACTGCGGTCTCGCGTGTACCAGCCGCTTCGACCTCCGCGAACAAGGGGTCCGAAAACTCCTCGCTCAAACGGCGGACCGCGCTCCGGCCACTGCCGGGACTGCCACCGACCCTCTACATTCCGACTTCCGCGGTTCACGACCTGCTTTCCAGTTCAGAAACCCTTGCGGGTCCCTGGACCTTCCGGTAGATCGCTACACCGTTTCCGTCGAAACCGCTGAGTCGGTGATGATCTCGCTTGCCCCTCCGGGCAAGAGAACAATAGGCGCCGGCGGTCTCCGCCGGAAGGGACTTATCCACGTCTTTCGAAAGCCGTGACCGCCTTTTGGGGAGTTGTCCACTCACCGCCAACACGGGTAGGAGTCGAGCACGAGCCGCGGCGAGTGAGCAGGAACAAGTGTTCTATACTCCCCTGCCCTGCCAGGACGACGGGCCGCAGCATGCGCTGGCGTCCGGGCTAGGGCTGGTGTTCCGGGATGGGCGCCATGGCTCCGCCATTGCCTCTTGGGTCAGGCGTCCGGAGCCGCTCCGTTGTCGGCGCGTCCGGCTTCGCGCCACCTGGCCGCGGCCGTCTCCAGTTCGCCCGCCAGAGGCGGGCTGATGCGCCCGCGAACCCGGACATCGGAGGAGCGGTAGTCCAGCTCTACGGTGCCCCGCTCACGAACCCGAGCCAGGAGCTCGCCGGCGCTGTAGGGAACCGCGACGTCGACCTCCACCCACAGCGACGCCAGCAAAGCGGACAGTTCGGCCTTCAGGGTCTCCAGCCCGTAGCCGGTCACCGCCGAGATCAAGACCGTGCCCGCGATCGCGGGACCGGGCGTCTCGCCGTCTTTCGCGGCGGGCTCGATGAGGTCGGCCTTGTTGAAGGTCACCAGGCGCGGCTTGTCGCCGGCACCCAGATCCGCGAGAACGGTCTGGACGGTGGCCCGGTGCTCGGCGAAATGGCGATCCGAGGCGTCGACGATCTCCAGCAGCACGTCGGCGCGCGTCACTTCCTCGAGGGTGGCTCGGAACGCGTCCACCAGCTGGTGAGGAAGCTTGTGGATGAAGCCGACCGTGTCGGTGACTATCGCCGTCTGGCCGTCGCCGAGCTTCACCTGGCGCGAGGTCGGATCGAGCGTGGCGAAGAGCCTGTCTTCGGCCTTCACGACCTCCTGGCCGACGAGGGCGTTGAGAAGCGTCGACTTGCCGGCGTTCGTGTAGCCGACGATGGCCACTGTGGGGATCAGGCGGCGGTCGCGGCCACGAGCCGCCGTGCGCCGCTGCTCCCCGATCTGGTCGACCCGTTCCTTGAGCTTCTTGATCCGGTCGCGAACGATGCGCCGGTCCGTCTCGAGCTGCGACTCGCCGGGGCCGCGGGTGCCGATACCGCCGCCGGTGCGCGAAAGGTGCGTCCAGAGGCGAGTAAGGCGCGGAAGCTGGTACTCGAGCTGGGCCAGTTCCACCTGGAGGCGGCCCTCGTGCGTCTGGGCGTGCAAGGCGAAGATATCCAGGATGAGACGCGACCGATCGATGACCTTGGTCTTGACCGCCTCTTCCAGCGTTCGCTGCTGGGCGGGCGACAGCTCGTCATCGGCCACCAGGAGCGTGTAGCCCGTCTCCGACTTGGCGGCGACCAGCTCGTCTACCTTGCCCTTGCCGACATAGGTGTTGGGGTCCACGTGGCGGCGGTTCTGCCATTCCGCGCCGACGACCTCCGCGCCGGCCGTGTCGGCCAGGCTGGCCAGCTCCACAATCGACTCTTCGGCCGTCCAGCCTGGGTCGTCGCCGGTGTCCACCGCGACCAGGAAGGCGCGCTCCACGGGCGCGGTGAGGTCGATCATGTCTTTGGTCATACCGGGGCAGAATAGCCGAACGGCGGCCGGGCGCCTCGAAAGCGGACCGGCCGAAGACCAGGGCCGGATCGCGGCGTGCGGCGGGCGGTCCGCTGCGTCGGAAGCGCCTGCGTGAGGCGTGTTGGTTTAGCGGTCGTTCTCCCTGGTCCAGCCGACATGCTTGCGGAAGAGCCCGACCATTCCCAGACCGAACCCTCGTTCTTCGGTGTGCTCTGGCAGCGCGCCGATCTCTGCCGCGCTCAAGGAGACATCCACGTGGCTGGCCGTCAGAAGGACGACGTCGTCCGCCGGCACAAAGACCTGGCGAGACCCCGACCGGAGCTTCACGACGATGCCGTGGAAGATGTCCTCCTCGTGTGAACCGAGCAGGTCATACAGCGTCCCGACCGGCTGGCCGTCCGAGCGCACCTCCACGTCTTCCGGGACGGCGCGCCAGGCGATCGGCTCGTCGGCTTGTGGGTTGGGATTCGCGTTCGGATCCATGCGTTGCTCCTCAGGGTTGCCGTGCCGTCGTTGAGTGGGTGACGCGTTGCTCGCCACGTGATCAAAGGGCTTCCAGGCGACCGAGGCAGGATAGCGGAACCGAAGGCCGGACCTGTTCGACCAGACGGCCCATTCCGTTCTGTCGAGAGTGTTACGGCGCATCCTGCGGGTCTGGAGGGCGAAGGCGTACCCCGGGCGTGAGCCCGCCATATGCTGGCCGCATGTCGGTCGAACGATTTGACATCCGGCTCGGGCCGCGGTCGTTGCCGCTCCTTCGGTTATGGGGCGTCAAGCCTGGCCTTGCCTACGCGGAGCTGGGCGAAGGTCCCAACGGCGAGCTGCAGGCGCGCTTCGGCCGCGTCCGCTTCGCCGCCCCGCTCGCGAGCATCGCGAGGTGGCGCATCGAGGGCCCGTTCATCTGGGTCAAAGCAATAGGCGTAAGGCGGTCGGTCCGAGGTGGCGACGTGTCGTTTGCCGGAGCCGCGCACGGAGGCGTGCGAATCGACTTCCACAAGCCGATCAAGTGGTCGATCTTCCACGTCCCCGCGCTCTATGTAGGCGCCGACGACCTCGCTGGGTTCGCGGCCGCGCTTCAGCAGATGGGCATACCGGGCGAGGACGCACGGCGGAACCAGTAGCAGCGTAGTCAGACGCAGCGAACTACAGCAGCTTCTCCCCTGTCCCAGCAGGTCTGCCTTACGTGGGTGGGAGTTGACCGCTACCTGGCGTGGTTCCGCCCTAACGGCAGTTTGGCCCGCCCTGAAGGACGGCCGATGCGCCCCACGAGATGGTGGCCGGCCGGGGTTGACGGTTCCGGCCGCCGGTGGAGGAATCGAGAGCGCCATCTTGCGTTTCGAGAGGCACCAGGCCCGAATTCAAGGAGAACCGCGCATGAAGCGATCTATGGGTGGCTCCCTCGCCCATGGCCGCAGCTCCCAGATAGTTCCGGAGCCTGTCGGCAGGCATATCTCCGGCTGGTTCCGCGGCGCCGCCGCACTCGTACTCGTGGGGTTTGTGGTCGGAGCCTGCAGCTCCTCGGCCGCGACGGCAACGGCCGTGACCACACCCGCGCCCACGGACACGCCGGCGCCCGTGAGTACACCCGCGCCCACGGACACGCCGGCGCCTGTGAGCACACCCGCGCCGAGCGACACGTCCGCGCCGGGCATCTCCGTCGCCGGGGCAACGGGTGTCCCGACCGCGATCGATCCGTGCCAGCTCATCACCAGCCAGGAAGCGTCGCAGTTCGCCGGCGCTTCGTTCGGGGCCGGCGTGGAGAGCACCACGTCCGGTAACGGCAGAATATGCACTTACGGTGGCCAGACCCTGAACGTATTCATGGTCGTCGTCGGGCAGGCACCCGATGTGGCGACGGCACAAGCCGGCAAGGCGGATGCTGAAGCGGCCATCCAGCAGCAGGCGGGCAGCAACGTGAAGTTCACCGAACTGCCCAACTTCGCGGATGGCGCCGCGTACATCACCGGGAACGTCTCGATCTCGGGGCAGACCATCGGTGCCGGGGCGATCTACGCTCTCAAGGGCACGGTCTTCTTCGGGTTCAGCGACCTTGGGCTGGGCAAGGCTGCTCCGACGGTTGCGGCGCTGCAGGCGCAGGCCCAGGTGATGCTGAGCCGGCTTCCCTGAGTCGAATGGTCAGCCCGGGTCGCCGGGTCCGGTAAGCGTTGGGCGCCGCCACGCGGCGCCCAACTTCGCGTCTCCGCCTCAACCGGGAGCGAGCGCGCGGTCTCGGGCCGGCTATCGCCCGACGGACGCGGCCAGGAAGTCAATCGTCGCGGTCAGGGCCTCGTTCAACGGCAGCTCGCCTGTGGCGTCGAGCCACTGGATCTCCGTCTCGCGGCGGAACCACGTCGCCTGGCGACGGGCGAACAGTACGTTGCGCCGGGCATCGTGTGCGATGGCGGCCTCGAGATCGAGGCGGCCGTCTATGAATGCCAGGGCTTCCGCGTAGCCGATGCCGGAGAAGCTCGGCAGCGACGGGTCGAAACGGGCCACGAGGGCGCGTGTCTCCTCGACGAGTCCGGCGTCGAACTGGGCCCGGGCTCGCGCTCGAATCCGGGACCGCAGAACGGCCGACTCCACCTGCACCCCGAGCCACATGACCGGCCGGCCGTAACCCCGAGGCGCGGGAAGTGGCGCGTCGCCTCTGAAGCGGGCGATCTCCAGAGCTCTCACCACACGGCGCGGGTTACGCAGGTCCACCTCGGCGGCGCGGGCGGGAGCGATGCGCCGCAGCTCCGTCACGAGCGCCGGCAAGCCGTCGGCGATCAGCACCGCCTCCACCGCGGCGCGTACCTGCGGGTCCCACGGCAGCTCGTCAACAGACAGGCCACGGGCCACGGCACGAAGGTAGAAGCCCGTTCCGCCGACCAGCAACGCCACGGCGCCCCGTCCGGCGATCCCCGCCAGCGCCCGAGACGCGTGATGGGAGTAGTCGGCGACGCTGAAGGGCGCGTCCGGATCGACCAGGTCGAGGCAGTGGTGCGGGACGCGTGCCCGCTCCTCCGGGGTCGCCTTTGCGGTGCCGATGTCCATGCCGCGATAGACCTGTCGGGAATCGGCAGACACGATCTCGGCGGCAACTCCCCGGGACGCCAGCCCTTCTGCCAGAACCAGCGACAGGGCGGTCTTGCCGGTGCCGGTAGCTCCGGCCACGACGACCAGCGGCGGGAGTCCTTCGGGCGTGCCGGGGGCCGTCGTGCCGAGGGCCGTCGTACCGGGGGCCGAGGTGCCGCGATCGGGCGTGTTCGCGTCCGCCGTGCCGGAGTCCGGCCCACCGGCGTTCTCCGTGCCGACCTGAGATGCGCGTTCCTCAGGCGAAGACATCGGGTTGGTCTTGGGCCTCTACGAGGTGCCCGCGCAGGGCGAACGGCCCGGCGTACTCGACGTGGACCCTGACGCGCTGGCCGACGAGATCCGGATGGCCCGCCAGATGGACCAGCTTGTTATGGCGTGTTCGACCCGCCAGAGCGACGCTCCCCTCCCCTGCCGTGCCCGCCAGCACGGGTACCGGCGAGGCGGGAAGATCGACGTCGTCGTCGGCGTCGCTGTCGTTCGGATCCAGGTGCCGGCGGGTGGGCGTGACCTGCTCGACGAGAACCTCGACGTCACGCCCGAGCCACTCGCGGTTGCGCTCCAGGCCGATCGCCTCCTGGCGCCGCAGGAGCTCGTTCAGGCGCCGCCGTTTCTCGTCCGCGGGGACGTCGTCGGCCATTTGGAGGGCCGCGGTCCCGGGTCGCGGTGAGTAGGCCGCCGCGAAGACCGTGTCGTAGCGGACTTCCTCGAGCAGTCGCAGCGTGGCTTCGAACTGGGCCCTGGTTTCGCCGCAGAAGCCGACTATCACGTCCGTGGAGACAGCCAGACCTGGGACAGTCGCGCGGAGCCGTTCGAGGCGCTCGAGGTAGTGGGCCACGGTGTACTGACGACCCATTCGCCGGAGCATCTCGTCGTCGCCCGATTGAATCGGCAGGTGCAGGTGCTCGCACACCGAGTCGCACTCGTCCATGGCCTCGATGAGCCGGTCCGAGAGGTCCCAGGGGTGTGAGGTGATGAAGCGCAGGCGCGGAATCGCCGGCTCTCCGTCCTCTCCGCGGATGGCGTCGACGGCGCGCAGCAACTCCGCGAGATCAGGCCGGGCCCGCAGGTCCAGCCGCCGGCCGGCCGACCGTCTGGTGTCGATGTGGCCGAAGCGTTTCTCGGCCGGCAGGTCGTGGCCGTAGCTGTTGACGTTCTGGCCGAGCAGGGTCAGCTCCACATAGCCGGCCGCGGCGATCTGGCGAGCCTCGGCCACGATTTCGTCGAAGGGCCGGCTGCGCTCGGGCCCGCGGGCGAATGGGACGATGCAGTAGGTGCATGTCTTGTCGCAGCCGTAGACGATCGGCAGCCAGGCCGAGAACGTCGAGGAACGGGCGACTCGACCCTCGGCCAGGGCGCTCGCGCGACTGGCGGCCAGCCGGTCGGCCGAGCCGACGGCCCGACCGCCAAGTACCGTGGTCGCTGCCGTTGCAGCCGTGCGGAGACCTACGGGAGCCTGGGCCGAGACGAGCCCCAGTCGGAGCGCCAGTTCGGGCTCCTCGTCCGGGCGCAGGAAGAGATCGACGGCCGGAAAGCGCTTGGCCAGACCCGCCCGTTCGGATTGTCGGACCCCGCAGCCGGCCAGGACGACGCGCATCCCGGGCTTTGCCTTCTTCAGATCGGCGAGCAAGCCTTGCCGGCCGATCACCTTGGCTTCGGCGTGTTCCCGCACGGCACAGGTGTTGATGACGACGAGCTCGGCGTCGTCGATGGCGACGGAGCGTTCGCAGCCGACGGCCAGAAGCTGGCCGGCCATCTCCTCGGAGTCGCTCTGATTCATCTGGCAGCCGAGGGTCCAGACGAAGAAGCTCGGCAGGGTTGGTGCCTCGGGGCGGAACTCGGCCAGGCCCGGATCCAGGCTCGGCTGCTGAGCCCGGAGATGCGGCAGCGTTGCTAGGGGCGTGAGCTGTCGTTGGGTCATGGCGCGGGCTGGTCGAACGGGAAGCCGGCCGCGGATCGGCCCAGCGAGGCGAAGACGAGCGTGGCGTCCTCCTCGGGTACGAAGATCGTGGCGTGAGCCTCCGCGTAGGTTTCGCCGTCGCCATGGTAGTCACTGCCCCCAGTCGGGACCAGGCCCAGCTCCCTGGCGAGAGCCTCCATCTCGGCGACCGTCTCGGCGTCGAAGCGTCGATAGTGGACCTCGAGCCCTCGCAGGCCGGCACTCATCAGCTCACGTACGAGGTCCGCACGACTCCGAGCGTCGGGGAAGTGAGCGAGTACCGGCAGCCCGCCGGCCGCGGTGATGGCCGCGATGGCTTCGCGCGGCCCGATTCCCTGACGCTGGACATAGGCAGGCCGACCCCTGGCCAGCAGGCGCCGCATGGCATCGTCGACGCTGGAGGCGTGTCCGGCGGCCACCAGCGCGCGGGCGACCTTCGGGCGCCCCAGGGATGTCCCGGCCGCCGCGCTCTCATCCTGCAGATAGGCGTCGACGCCGAGTCCAAGCTCGCGCAGGCGGTCGAGCATAAGCTCGAACCGGTGAGCCCGACCCTGGCGTTGCCGCTCCAAGGTCGTCTCAAACCCATCGTCGGAAGGGTTGACGCCCAGCCCGAGAATGTGCAGCTCGCCCTCCCAGAGGCGATCGATCCCAGTGGCAACGCTGTTGATCTCGACGCCGGGCAGGAGCTCCAGCGCGAGGGGACCCCGGCCGGGAGCGCATAGCTCGCGAACCCCCGCGAGGGTGTCGTGGTCGGCCAGAGCGAGGCACTTCACGCCTGCCGCGGCGGCGGCCTCCACCAGCGCCGCAGGCTCCAGCACGCCGTCGGAAAGGCTGCTGTGAGTGTGGAGGTCTACGCGGGAAGGATGGGGCGGCACGACTGGTGCGCCGGTAGTGGCCCGGTAGGCGGTGCCTCGGTAGCGGGACGATCCGGGGCCGTTGGGGCGGCCGTCTCCGTCGAGCCCGGAGCCGGTCAACTCAGACCTCGACGATGCGCTGGATTCGCTCGATCGCCACGGCCCGGCCGGTCGCTGAATCCACGTCGATCAGGCAGGCGTTGAAGACGACCGGCCCGGTCCCGACCTCGAACCGCGTAGGCAGGCCGTTCGTGAAACGCGGAATGACGGTGGCGGGGTCGAACCCGATGACACTGTGGATGGGGCCGACCATGCCGAGGTCGGACTGATAGGCGGTCCCTTTGGGCATGATCCGCTCGTCGGCCGTAGGTACGTGTGTATGGGTGCCCATGACGGCGCTCACTCGGCCGTCCAGGTAGATGCCGAAGGCGCACTTCTCGCTGGTCAGCTCGCAGTGGAAGTCGACGATGCGAGTGGGAGGTAGCGGTTCGGAAGCCTGGTCGACCAGCCGGTCGAATTCCGTGAAAGGGTTCTCGATCGGGATCATGTAGGTTCGGCCCTGGAAGTTCAGGACCGCGACATCCGTGCCGTCTCGGGCCTGGTAGATGCCCCAGCCCCGTCCCGGGACCCCGTCCGAGCCGTAGTTGTGGGGACGCAGGATGCGCTCGTCACGGTCGAGCTGGGCGTACATCTCGCGTTTGTCCCAGATGTGGTTGCCCGAGGTGATGACATCCACGCCCGCCCCGAACATGGCCTCGGCCGTCGAGGCGGTGAGACCCATGCCGCCCGCCACGTTCTCGCCGTTGGCGGTGACGAACGCAATGTCGCGTTCCCGCCGCAGACCCGGGAGGAGGGCTTCGAGGGCGAGGCGGCCCGGCTTGCCGATGAGGTCGCCGATCATCAGGATCCGGCAGATTCCTCGCGCCGGCGCGTCCGAAAGAGGCGAGCCTCCTGCCGTGGCCACGCGGCTACTTGGCGTACTCGACGGACCGCGTCTCGCGGATGACCGTCACTTTGATCTGGCCCGGATAGGTCAGGCTGGCCTCGATCTTCTTGACCACGTCGCGAGCCAGGTGGGCGGCCATGACGTCGTCGATCTGTTCCGGCTTCACCAGGACACGGACCTCGCGGCCGGCCTGAACCGCGAAGCTCTTCTCCACTCCCTCGAAGCTCTCGGCGATGGCCTGGAGATCCTCGAGGCGACGGACGTAGGTCTCCATGGACTCGCCGCGGGCTCCCGGTCGTGAGGCGCTGATGGCGTCCGCGACTTGGACGATCGGGGCCTCCTGCGAGGCGAAGTCGACCTCCTGGTGATGAGCGGCGATTGCGTTCACAACCTTGGGAGAAAGGTTGTGGCGCTGCGCGATCTGGGCTCCGATCTGGGCGTGCGGCCCTTCTGTCTCGTGGTCGATCGCCTTGCCCAGGTCATGGAGCAAGCCACCGACCTTGGCGGCCTGGACATCCGCACCGAGCTCGGCGGCGATGATGGCGGCCAGCCGGCTGGTCTCGACGGAATGGACGAGCACGTTCTGGCCGTAGCTCGTGCGGTACTTGAGCCGGCCCAGCAGCTTGACGATCTCCGAAGGCAGGGCGGGGATACCGGCGTCGTAGATGGCCTGCTCGCCGGCCTGGCGCATCGCCAGATCGACCTCGGCGCGGGCCTTGGCCACGACCTCTTCGATGCGGCCCGGATGGATTCGGCCGTCCGCCATCAGCTTGGTCAGGGCCAGCCTGGCGATCTCACGCCGGACCGGGTCGAAGGCACTGATGACCACCGTCTCGGGAGTGTCGTCGATGATCAGGTCCACACCGGTGGCCTGTTCGAGGGCCCGGATGTTGCGGCCCTCGCGGCCGATGATGCGGCCCTTCATCTCGTCGTTGGGAAGGTGGACCGTGGAGACGGTGTGCTCGGCCGTGTGATCGGCTGCGATGCGCTGCATCGTGGTGATGACGATCTCGCGGGCCCGCTCCTCGGCCTCGTCGCGCGCCTGGCGCTCGATCGACTTGGTCAGACGGACGGCGTCGCGGTCGGCCTCCTCGCGGACGGCCAACAGCAGCTGGGCCTTCGCCTCCTCGGCGCTCATGCCGCTGACGCGCTCGAGAGCGGCGACGTGGTCCTGTTGGGCTCGGGCAAGCTCCTGGCGGCTGCCCTCCAGCTCCCTCTCGCGATCGAGTAGCTTGCGGTCTCGTTGCTCGAGCATGTCCGAGCGGAGATCGAGCTGTTCGTCCCGAGCGAGCAGCCGGGACTCCAGGGTCCCCAGCTCCGCACGCTTGGCCCGGGCCTCGTCCTCGGCCTCTCGGCCGAGTCGAAGCCTCTCGTCTTTGGCCTCGAGGATGAACTCTTTCTGCTGGGCGCGAGCCTCGGCGACGATCCGAGCGGCCTTCTCTTGCGCGCTCTTCACGCCCATGTTGGCCACCTGGCCGCGAGCCACGAGACCAACGAACACGCCCACCACAACGGCGGCCACGACGGCCGCGGCCACCAGGGCGATATCCATATGAACTTGCCTCCCACCCGGTCGATAGCGCGACCGGAGGTACGTCGAAGTAAGTCGAAGCGGCTCCGATTTGGACCGATCCCGCTCCCGGGGAGGCCGCGTGAAGCCGCGTTGTCAGTGATTCGAGCTGGCGTCGCTGCCACGGCACTGCGCCGGCGACGCGTTGTTCGTCTCGCCGCGTAGTCTACGGCCCCCGCGAGAATCGAGCCACGCGGCTACTACGTCGGGAGATTCCGTTCCGCATACCGATTCGACTCTGAAGAACGGCCGGCCTCAGGGCTCGTCCATCGAATCCGAATCGGTGTTCTCGTCGTCCGATGTGCCTGCGGCTCCGAAGCGGGTGCTGACTTCGCGGCAGATCTCCGGACTGAAGCCGTTGCGGGCCAGCAGCGCGTAGGCCCTCTGGCGCCGTGCTCTGGGGTCCGCGATCCGACCCAGCGCAGCGCCACGCCGCGCAAGGAGCTTCTCCGCGGCCCGCCGGTCTGCGCCGGGCTCGACGACCGGCTCCGAGTCGAGACCGTCATCGTCCGGCTGACCCTCTCCCGCCCGCTCGGCGAGGATTTCGGCGATCAGGTCGCGGTCCAGGCCCTTGAGGCTCAGTTCCCGCCTGAGGGCCTGCTCGCCCCGAGGTCTGGCACGGTCCCGTGATTCGACCCAGGCGCGGCCGAAGGCCCGGTCGTCCAGCATGCCCAGCTCGAGCAGACGGCCGATGGCACGCTCGATCAAATCGGCCGGGTAACGGGCGGCAGCCAGGTGCCGGCGCATCTCGTCCAACGATCGCGATCGGAGTTCCAGAAAACGGGCAGCCGCGTTCAGAACTAAGGCCGGGTCTTCCACCTCGGCATGGCGCTCGAGGCGCCGCCGCCGCGCTTCGAGCCGGTGCGATCCGATCGGCCGTGCCATTCGGGCTATTCGGCCTCTTCTATCCCTTCCACCGGGAGCGAGACCTCGGACATCTTGCCGCGGATCTGCTTCTCCACCTCGGCCGAGATCTCCGGGTTGCCCTTGAGGAACTCCTTCGCGGCCTCGCGGCCCTGGCCCAGGCGGGTCTCACCGAACTGGAACCAGGCCCCGGTCTTACCGACGATCCCCATGGCCACACCGACGTCCAGCAGGCCGCCTTCTCGGGATATCCCCTCGCCGAACATGATGTCGAACTCCGCTACGCGGAAGGGCGGCGCGACCTTGTTCTTGACGACCTTGACCCGGACTCGGTTGCCCACGGAATCCGTGCCGACCTTGATCGTCTCGATGCGCCGGATGTCCAGCCGGACGGTGGCGTAGAACTTGAGTGCGCGGCCACCGGGAGTGACTTCGGGGTTGCCGAACATGACTCCGATCTTCTCCCGCAGCTGGTTCGTGAAGACGAGCGCGGTGTTCGATCGACTGACTGCGCCGGCGAGCTTGCGCAGGGCCTGGCTCATGAGGCGGGCCTGGATACCCACGAACGAGTCGCCGATCTCGCCTTCTATCTCGGCTTTGGGCACCAGGGCGGCTACCGAGTCCAGGACCACGCAATCCACGCCCCCGGACCGGATGAGAGTCTCGGTGATCTGGAGCGCGTCCTCGCCGGTATCCGGCTGGCTGACGAGCAGATCGTCGACGTTGACGCCGCAAGCGCGGGCGTAACCTGGGTCCAGGGCGTGCTCGACGTCGATGAACGCGACCGTGCCGCCCCTGTGCTGGGCCTCGGCCAGGATGTGCTGGCACAGCGTGGTCTTGCCGGAAGACTCGGGCCCGAAGATCTCCGTCATCCGACCTCGTGGGATCCCGCCTACGCCCAGGGCCAGATCCAGTGCGATCGAGCCGGTGGGGATGAAGTCGACGGCCTGACGCTCGGACGAACCCAGGCGCATGATCGAGCCGCGACCGAATTGCTTCTCGATCGACAGAATCGCGGCTTCAACGGCCTTGGTGCGCTCGGCGGATCGCTCGCCGTTGGTGCGAGCGTCGGCTCCTCTCTCGATCATCGCCATCTTGCTCGTCGCTCCTGTCCTCGATCGTCACCGCGGGTCGTCGGCAAGGACGACTCGGGGGATTGGCGGAGCGGTCGCCGGATGGCGTCCGTCCGCGAGCTAGCTCTCCGCCTCTTCGGTCCGCGGCTTCCGCTTGGGCTTCCAGACCTCCACGTTGGTCGGCGGTTCCAGCAGAGGTTGGATCTTGGTCTTTGCGGCCGCGTCCTTGGGCTTCTTCTTCTCTTGTCGGTGGGGGCGGTCTCGGCTGGCCATCTGGTGCGCCTCCGCGTGCTACAGACTACGGGCGGGCTCTTCACTCCGACTGCACTGCCAATGCACGTGAGCTCGAGAGTTGGACGCGTTCTCGAAGCTCGGACAGGTGCGCGGGGAACGTGCCAGAGCGCAGAGCGGAGCGGATTCCGGCCATGAAGTCTAGGGTGAAGGTCAGGTTGTGACAAGTTGCCAGACGGTAGGCAAGGAGCTCCTGCGCTCGGAAGAGGTGGGCCAGATAGGCCCGCGAGAACTGCCGGCAGAGGAGGCAGCGACACCCCTCCTGGACGGGGCGCGGGTCGTCGACGAACTGGGCGTTGCGCATGTTCAGACGGCCTTCGGGTACCCACAGCTGACCGTTGCGAGCCACTCGCGCGGGCAGCACCGAGTCGAAGAGGTCGATGCCCCGATGGACGGCCTCCAGGAGATCCAGCGGTGATCCGAGGCCCATCAGGTAGCGCGGACGGGGATCCCGTTGGAGCAGTCCGACGACCACGTCCAGGGTGGCCTCGCGCTCCGTGGCAGTCTCGTCGCCGGCCAGGCCGCCGATGCAGATGCCGTCGAACGGAAGGGCGGCGATTGCGCGCGTGGACACGGCCCGAAGCTCCGAATCGAGGCCGCCCTGGACGATCCCGAAGAGGGCCTGGTCCGGCCTTGTGTGTGCGGTGAGGGATCGCTCGGCCCAGCGATTCGTCCTGGCGGTCGCCTCCGCGACGGCTTCGCGCGTCGACGAGCCGGGCGGTACGGGCTGGTCGAAGGCGACGGCGATGTCGGCCCCCAGCGCCTCCTGGACTGCGATCGAATGCTCGGGCGTGAAACGGTGGTACGAGCCGTCGAGGTGGCTCTGGAATGTGACCCCGTCGTCATCGATCTTGCGAAGCTCACCGAGCGAGACGACCTGGAAGCCGCCCGAGTCGGTCAGGATCGGCCGATCCCAGGCCATGAACCGGTTCAGACCGCCGAGGGCGGCGATTCGCTCGTGGCCGGGCCTCAGGTACAGGTGATAGGTGTTGGACAGGATGATCGTGGCGCCAGCATCGCGGAGGTCACCCGGATCGAGTGCCTTGACCGTGGCGTTGGTACCGACGGGCATGAATTGCGGCGTTTCCACGATGCCGTGCGGCAGCGTGAGGCGACCCAGGCGGGCCTGAGTGGAGCCGTCGGGTGGCGGCGGCACAAGGATCTCGTACCGCGCCGGCGAGTCCGCTCGCAAGCTCGGTACGTCGCCAAGGGCGCCCGGCGCGGCGGGAGTCGGCTCCATCAACGGGCGGGCGGTTCGACTTCGCCGGCGGAGCCGTCCCAGAGGGCGGGCTGTTCTTGCTCCGCTCGACGTTGCGGCGGAACCTCGAAACCCATCCGGACCAGGTGCTGGCGCGCGCCTTCAGTAGCGACTCGGCCCTGCGGCGTGCGATCCAGGAAGCCGAGGCGGAGCAGGAAGGGCTCGTAGACGTCCTCGACCGTCTCCGGCTCCTCGGCCAGGACGGCGGCCAGGGCTTGCACGCCGACCGGCCCGCCGCCGAACTTCTGGACGATCGCGGCCAGGAGCTTCCGGTCCGTCCCGTCCAGCCCCTGATCGTCGATCTCGAGCGCGGCGAGGGCCTTGTCCGCGGTTTCCGCGTCCACGTGGCCGTCGCCGTTGATCTGGGAGTAGTCGCGAACGCGGCGCAGGAGGCGGTTCACGACGCGTGGGGTCCCTCTCCCCCGCCGGGCGATCGCAACCGCCCCGTCCGGGCTCACTTCCACGTTCAGCAGTCTTGCCGACCGCTCCACGATGGCCGTCAGGTCGGGCACGTCGTAGAAGTCCAGGCGGTATGTGGCTCCGAAGCGGTCCCGCAACGGACTCGAGATCCGCCCCGCCCGCGTAGTGGCGCCGACGAGGGTGAACGGTTTCAGGCTGAGCCGCAGGCTCCGCGCCGAAGGTCCCTTGCCGATCATCACGTCCAGGGCGAAATCCTCCATGGCCGGATAGAGGATCTCCTCGACCGCGCGGTTGAGACGGTGGATCTCGTCTATGAAGAGGACGTCGCCCTCGTCGAGGGAAGTCAGGATGGCGGCCAGATCCCCTGCCCGCTCGATGGCGGGACCGCTGGCGTACCGGATGTTGGCGCCGAGCTCGTGGGCGATGATGGTGGCCAGCGTCGTCTTGCCGAGGCCNNGAGTGTCTTGGGCCGCAGCGTCCGGTCCACGGCGACCTCAACCTCGTCCTCGACGTCCGCGGCGAGTATTCGCGAGATGTCAGTCACGGGCGCTCTCGCTCATGTGGCGAAGTGTACCAGATCGAACGCGTGTTCTACAAGTCTGGCACGCAGGTGGCGAGCGTCCGGCGCCTCACGCCTTGAGCAATGTCCGCAGCGCCGCCTTGACCCGATCCTCCAGGCGCGAGCCCGCGGTCAGGTCCATCAGCGCCTCACGGGACGCCTGGCGCGCCTCGGCGGCTGAGTAGCCCAGAGCCAGCAGCGCCGCCACCACCTCCGACTCCCCGCCGGCGGCTCCGCCACCGGCCGCCGCCCCGGCGGCCACTCCCGCCGCCGCGACCTTCTCCTTGAGCTCCAGAACCACGCGAGCGGCCAGCTTCCTGCCGACGCCGGGCACGGCCGTGAGCAACGCCAGGTCGTCCGAGAGAATGGCGAGCTGCAGATCGCCGACGGCCCGCGATCCGACGATCGCGAGAGCCACCTTGGGACCGACGCCGGTCACGGTCAGCAGCAGTCCGAAGAAGCCCAGCTCCTCGGGCGTGAGGAAGCCGTACAGAGCCTGGGCATCCTCCCGGACGAGATGGTGCGTGAAGAGCTTCGCCCGCTCCCCCGTTCGGACCGTCGCCAGCACGGCCGGCGCGCAGAAGACTCGGTAGCCGACACCTCCGACCTCGAGGATGAGCGAGTCTGCGAAAACGGCGCTGACGGTTCCGTCCAGAGATGCGATCACGGCGGCTCCCTCGTGCCTGCTCAGGAAGCCGTCTTGGTCTTGGGGACGCGCGAGGAATGGCCGTCGGGCCCTATCCCCAGGCGCTCACGGCGGAGTGCCTCGCGGACGGCCTTCTCGTAGGGAGTGACTCCGGTCGCGGCGGGGGTGATTGCCGACCTGTCCAGCGCGCCGGTCGGGATGCGACTAACCGATCGCTCGCGATTGGCGACGCAGATGGCGATCGCGAGTGCGTCGGCCGCGTCATCGGGGGTGGGCATCTCGGCCAGACCCAGGATCGCCTGAACCATGCGCTGCACCTGTTCCTTGGCCGCCGAGCCGTGGCCCGCCGTCGCGACTTTGACCTCGTTCGGCGTCGCCTCGCGGATCTCCAGATCGTGCATGGCGGCCGCCAGCAGAACCACGCCGCGAGCCTGGCCGACCGCGAAGGCCGTCTGGACGTTCTTGGTGAAGAAGAGCCGCTCGACGCCCACTATCGTGGGGGCGTGCAGCTCGATCAGGTCGGTCACCGCCAGGTAGATGGCCTCGAGCCGCGCCGGCAGCGCCAGCTCCGACGAAGTCGTGATGACGCCGTAGTCGACGGCGCGCAGTCTGGGCCCCGTCCGCTCGACGAGCCCGTACCCGAGCATAGCCGTCCCCGGGTCTATTCCCAGGATGATCACGAGTCAACCTCGGCGTGGCCGAGGTTGACGTTGGAGACATCCGCCCCGTGGGCCTCGCCGGCACGGAGCTCGGCTGCGCCTGGCGCGGGTTTCACGCGCCCACCTCGGCCAGAAGTTCTTCCGGGATCTCGAAGTTGGCGGTGACGCGCTGGACGTCGTCCTGGTCTTCCAGGATCTCGACGAGCCGGAGCGCCTGCCGGGCCTTGCTGACGTCCAGCTCGACCGAGTTCTTGGGGCTCATCGACAGCTCGGCCGACTCGATTCTCACGCCGGCGGCCTCGAGCGACCGGCGCACGGCCTCCAGCTCGTGGGGCTTGGTGTAGACCTCGACCTGGTCGCCGCTCGCATCTACGTCGTCGGCTCCGGCATCGATGGCCAGCAGTTCCAGCTCTTCCTGATTGCCGCCAGGGGCCAGGATGATGACGCCGCGCTGTTCGAACTGCCACGCGACGCTGCCGGGCGCGGCCAGCGAGCCGCCCGCCTTGGTCAGGATGGAGCGCACCTCTGCCGCGGTGCGGTTCTTGTTGTCCGTGGCCGTCTCGACGATCATGGCCACGCCGCCGGGCCCGTAACCTTCGTACATGATCTCTTCGAACTGCTCACCCTCACCGCCACCGGTCGCCTTCTCGATGGCGCGCTTGATCGTGTCGAGCGGCATGTTGATGGCGCGGGCTCGCTCCACTGCGAGGCGAAGGCGGAAATTGCCGTCCTGGTCGGCTCCGCCGGCTCGCGCCGCAACGCTGATCTCACGGCCCATCTTGGTGAAGACGGCGCCGCGTTTGACATCGTTCGCGCCCTTCTGGCGCTTGATCTGGGACCATTTCGAGTGACCTGACATCGGCCCGAGTATAGCGCCCGAGGTCCTTCCCGAACCGATCCGGTTGGCCCGGCAGGCTGTCGAGGGTCCGCGGACGTCGCGGCCCGCTCGTCCCCGCAAGCGGTCCCCGCTATCATGGCCTGACCGCGGTTTCCGCTCGTCCCGCCACTTATCCGGCGCGCTCCAGCGCCACCAGAGGATCGATTGCGCAGATGCCAACCAAGAGTGTCGACCTCCCCCATCTCCGCAGCGTCGTCGTAGCCGCGCACGCCGGTGCCGGCAAGACGACGCTGTGCGAACGTCTCCTATTCGATGCCGGAGCGATCACCCGGCTCGGCCGCGTCGATGACGGGTCGACCAGCCTGGACTATGAGCCGGAAGAGCAGAAGAGACGGCAGTCGCTCAGCCTGGCCGTTACCTCGCTGGATCATGAGGGGACGCGGATCCAGCTTGTCGATACCCCCGGTTACGCGGACTTCGCCGCCGAGGTCGTAGAGGGGTTCGCGGCCGCGGACGCAGCTGTTCTGCTGATGGACGCCTCCGGCAACGTCGAGGCGGGCCTGGAATCGACAGTGTCGCTGGCTCGGAGGACCGGCCGGCCGGCGCTCTTCTTCGTCAACAAGTGCGATCGGGAGAATGCCAATCCGGGCAGCACGATCGACAAGCTTCGGGCCGCCTTCGGACAGAAGATCGCCCCGCTGCACGTGGCGATCGGCTCGGGCGAGTCGTTCACCGGCTTCGTCGACGTCATCCACCGCAAGGCCTATCAGCTCCAGGGCGGGAAGGAAGTCGAGGTCCCGGTTCCGGCCGGTCTGGCCGGTGAGATCGCGGCCCGTCGCGACCAGCTGATCGAAGCCGCCTCCGAAGCGGACGACGACGTGATGGCCAAGTACCTCGAGGGCGAGGAGATCACCGACCCCGAGCTCGCGGCTTGCGTCAAGAAGGCCGTTCGGGCCGGCATGGTGGCGCCGGTGCTGGTCGGAAGCGCGTCCAAGGACATCGGCGTTCGGGCATTGACCGATGCGATCGTGCGCTATCTGCCCTCGCCGGCGGACCTCGGCGAGATCCTGCTCACCGATCCCAAGAGCGGCAAGGAGACGCGGATCGTGCCCGACACGGCGGGCCCGCTGGTGGCGCGAGTCTTCAAGACCACCGCCGACCCGTTCGTCGGCCGGCTGACCTACATCCGCGTTCTCTCCGGGACGCTCCAGGGCCAGGCTCATGCCTGGAACTCGACCCGCGCCGAGGATGAGCGCCTGGGCCAGCTCCTCCTGCTCCACGGCAAGGACCAGGAGACCGTTGGACAGCTCCATGCCGGCGAGATCGGCGCCGTGGCGAAGCTGACCGTCACGGGCACGGGCGACACGCTGACGTCCTCGCGTGAGAACTCCTACGCCCTCCCGCCGCTCGAGTTCCCCGTGCCCACGCTGCAGGTGGCGATCGAGCCGCAGACCAAGGCGGACCTGGACAAGATGGGGTCCGCGCTTCAGCGAATGCTCGAGGAGGAGCCGTCGGCCCGCGTGATCCGCAGCGAGACCGGCGAGCAGGTCCTGGTGGCCATGGGCGATGCCCATATCGCCGTCCTGGGGGAGCGCCTCAAGCGCAAGTTCGGGGCCGCGATCGTGACCGCGATCCCCAAGGTCCCGTACAAGGAGACGATCCGCGGCAAGACGCAGTCGCACGGCCGCTACAAGAAGCAGACCGGCGGACACGGCATGTTCGGCGACGTGTGGCTCGAGATCGAGCCGAATCCGGGCGGCGGTGTCGTCTTCGCGGAGCACGTAGTCGGTGGCACGGTGCCGAAGAACTTCTTCCCGGGCGTCGAGAAGGGCGTTCGAGAAACGGCGGCCGAGGGAGTCCTGGCGGGTTATCCGCTCAGCGACTTCAAGGCGACCCTGTACGACGGCAGCTTCCATGCAGTCGATTCGAACGAGCTCTCCTTCAAGCTGGCGGCCCGGCTCGCACTGAAGAGCGGTGTCCTGGAGTGCAAGCCGGCGCTGATGGAGCCGATCATGACCGTGGAGATCCGGATCCCGGAGGCCTACATGGGCGACGTGAACCGCGACCTCAACGGGCGCCGCGGCCACGTCCTGGGGATGGACACAAAGGACGGGTACCAGGTCATCACGGCCCAGGTTCCGCAGGCCGAGCTCTTCACCTACGCCACGGAGCTCCGCTCGCTGACCGCGGGCCGCGGCACCTTCACGGCAACCCTGGACCACTACCAGGACGTGCCGTCCCACATCGCCGAAAAGGTGATCGAGGAGCATCGGAAGGCCCACGAGAACGAGGAGCACTGAGCCACGCGTGCGACTACGCCTGGACGAACGGCGATCCACCGGGCGATGGCCGGTCCTCTTCGATTCGCCTGACCGGGATCAACGCCGACGCCATCACAGCATGATCACGCCGTGATGTCGAAGCGTGGCCCAATCGGTCTCCTGAACACGGTCGCCTCGCTCTTGCTGGTGGCGGCTTCGCTCGCGGCCTGTGGGTCGTCGATGGTTTCGTCGACGCCCTCCTCCTTCTCTTCGCCTGTCGCGACCGTGCCCGATCCCGCCACCGCCACGGCAGAGCCCTCGGAGAGCCTCCATCCCGCCAATTCTTCGCCGACTGCAGCGACGTCGGCGTTGCCGACCGCCGTGCCGGCTCCGTCGGGGAGCGCGGTTCTCGTGGGCGCCGGCGACATCTGCCAGGCGTATGCCGTCGCCAACGCGATGCATACGGCGAGCCTGGTAGATGCCCTACCATCGGCCGCCGTCTTCACCCTGGGCGACAACTCGAACGATTCGGGAACGGTCCAGCAGTACGCGAACTGCTACGGCAGCGCGTGGGGCGGGTTCAAGTCGCGGACGCGCCCGACCGTCGGCAACCACGACTATCTGACTTCCAACGGCGCTCCGTATTACGCCTACTTCGGCTCGGCGGCCGGACCCGCGGGAAAGGGTTACTACAGCTACGACCTTGCCGCCAACTGGCACGTGATCGTGCTCAACGCCATTTGCGCGGAGGTTGGCGGCTGTGATGCTGGCTCGACCCAGGAGGCCTGGCTCCGTGCGGACCTGGCGGCCAATCCAGGCAAGCATCTCATCGCGATGTGGCACATCCCACGGTTCAGTTCAGGCCTGCACGGCGGCTCCAGCGTCTATCAGACCTGGTGGCAGGATCTCTACCAGGCCCACGCCGAAATCGTACTCAACGGTCACGACCACGAGTACGAGCGCTTTGCACCGCAGTCCCCCGCCGGCGTTGCCGATAGCGGAGGGATCCGGGAGTTCGTCGTGGGCACGGGCGGGGCAATGCTGGCGCCCTTCCTGATTGTCAAGGCCAACTCGCAGGTTCGCGGCTCAGGAACTCACGGCGTCCTGAAGCTCACGCTCACGGATCGCAGCTACTCCTGGCAGTTCATTCCCGTCGCCGGGAGCTCGTTCACGGACTCGGGCGAGGCGGCCACCCACGGCTGAATCCCGGTCTCTTGGGACTCGATCGGGGACCTCCTGAAGCAAATCGGACGGCCCTGCGTTGCGTCACGCCCCCGGAGCCCGCCGCGTCGTGAAGGGTGTTTCCCCCAGTCGATGCTAGAGTGGTTTGTAGTGTCTGACCCCAATTCCGTGCCTTCGCGCACGTCGCGATCCCCGGCTTTCGGCGCCCTGCTCTCGTTCTTGTGGCCCGGGCTTGGCCAGCTGTATGCCGGTCGCCGCCTCTTTGCGGTGGTCTTCGCCGTTCCCGCCGTCGTCGCCGTGGCCGTCATCCTCTACGAGGCGCGAGACGGGATGGCGGTCCTGGCCGCGCGATTCCTGGACCCGGACTTCGCCTGGGCCGCGCTCGTGGCGGTCGTGGCGTTTGGGCTGTGGCGCCTGTTCTCCGTTATCCATGCGTTCGCGACGGGTGACCAGCGCCTGGCGACGCGTACCGGCGAGCGCTTCGTCCTGGCGATCCTGCTCCTTCTCGTCGTGGCCAGCCACGCTGCAGGGGCCGTCTACCTGTGGTCCGCCCACGACATCGGCGCTCACACCTTCGGCAGTGACAACTCCAACGACGCAAGCTCGGTGGTACCGGTGACCGGCACGAGGACCACGCTTCTTCTCACCGGCCTCGATCAGTTCTCCGGGCGCTCCGAGCAGCTGTATGACTCGATAATGGTCGTCAGCTTCGACTCGGCCACCAATAGGGTGGCCATGGTCAGCATCCCCAGGGACACGGCAGGCTTCCCGTTCTACTGGGGCGGCACGTCCAAGATCAAGATCAACGCCCTACCCACGTACGTCAGGAACGGCTGGATCACCTCTCCGGATCAGCCCTTCCCGACTCTCGTGAAGGAGGTCGGATACCTCGTGGGCGTTCCGATCAACTACTACGGGGTCGTCAATCTGGCCAATTTCATGACGATGATCGACATGGTGGGAGGAATCGACATCGACAATCCCGCGGCCATCAACGATCCAACCTACGACTGGCTGGATAGCTCACCCAACGGCTTCAAGCTCGCGGCCGGCCGGCAGCATCTGGACGGGCGGCACGCCCTCGCGTACGCGAGGTCACGCCACGGCAGCGGCAACAGCGACTACGCCCGGGCCGGGCGGCAGCAGCAGCTTCTGGTTGCCCTCGAACACAAGATGTCCACGCCAAGCGTGGTGGTGAATCTTCCCAACTGGACCCAGCAGGCCGGGTCGCTCATCCGCACCGACTTCCCCGCGTCGCAGGTTGCGGACATGGTCGCTGCCGGTCAGAAGATCCCGCCCGCGAACGTCGATCAGTACGTCCTGGGTCCGCCCTACAGCGTCTCTAGCGCGACCGCGACCGCGTCCACGAGCTGCCTGATGCTGGACAAGGTGGCGCCGCTCTCGGTCAAGCTATTCGGCCGGGACAGCCGCTACTACGGGAAGACGCAGGCGCCTACCTGCTGACGCCCCGCCCTGGGTGCGGTGCCGGGTCCTCCCCGTAGACAAAGCGCACCGCAGCAGCCAGATCCACGCGACCCTCGTACAGGGCCCGGCCCACGATCGCGCCGGCACAGCCCAAGGCGCGGACGGCGGCGATGTCTTCTATCGACGCGACACCCGCCGACGCGACTACTTCGCCGCGACCGAGGGCGACCATCTCGCCGAGAAGGTCCAGGTTGGGGCCGCCGAGCAGGCCGTCTCGCTCGATGGCCGTGACGATAAAGGTGCGCGCGCCCCGATCGGCGAGCATCGTCAGCGCTTGTGCTGCGGGCAGCCCTGTCGCGCCCGGGACCCAACCCTCACCGATCGCCAGACTATCGCGCACGTCGAGCGCGACGGCGATGCGCTCGGCGCCGAACCGCGCCACGAGCCGTTCCACGAACGCCGGGTCTCGCAGGGCCGCGGTGCCGACGACCGCCCGCGCCGCGCCCGCCGCCAGTGCCGCCGCCACGGCCGTCTCGTCACGGAGACCGCCCGCGACCTCGCACGAGACGCCCGGCCCGGCGGCGGCCACGATCCGGGTCACGACCTCCGTCTGGCGGCGCCCGCCCTCCCTCGCCCCATCCAGGTCCACGATGTGGATCCAGCGAACGCCGGCCGCTGCGAATCGCTGCGCCACTTCCTCCGGGTCGGCCCCGTAGACCGTCTCGCGCGTGAAGTCGCCCTCCGACAGGCGAACCACCAGGCCGCCGCGCAGGTCGATGGCGGGCAGGAGCTGGAAGACGGGCGGCAAGCTAGCTTGCTTGTGTTGTAGCATGCTACTATGCTACTACACCAGCTCAGCCCGGAGGGAGCCATGGCGGCACCCGCTTCCGGCGAGACGGATCAACGAGGAATCCCATGAGCGCTATGGAAGCCTGGCGCGATGAGGCTGCGGGCGAGTTGTTCGAGGCGATCGTGCGCCTGGAGACGGTCGACGAGGCCTCTGCCTTCTTCCGCGACCTCTGCACTCTCGGTGAGCTGCACGACATGGCCCAGCGCTGGGCGGTGGTGCGCCTGCTGAACCGGGGTATGCACTACGCCGAGATCTCGAATCGGACCGGCGCAAGCACGGCCACGATCACTCGCATCGCCCAGTGGCTGCATCACGGTGAAGGCGGCTACGCCAGAGCCCTCGAACGGCTG
This sequence comes from Chloroflexota bacterium, assembly GCA_003158295.1. GTDB lineage: Bacteria > Chloroflexota > Limnocylindria > Limnocylindrales > CSP1-4 > Fen-1039. Next base: position 27,229 of record PMIP01000053.1, read on the forward strand.
CGGTCGGCACCCGGCCAATCCCCCACCCCGACTGGAGAAGCGACTCGATGACTCGCCGGCTGCGCCTGGCCATTCCGAACAAAGGACGTCTCGTCGAGCCGACGGTCAAGCTGCTGCGCGACGCCGGCCTGGTCTTCGAAGCCGGCGAGCGCGCGTTGATGGCCCGCGTCCAGAACTACGATCTCGACATCCTCTTCGTTCGGACCAACGACGTCGTGGAGTTCGTGACCGACGGGGTCGCGGAGCTGGGCGTGACCGGGCTGGACCTGGTGGCCGAGTCGGGCTCGGACGTGCCACAGCTTCGCAAGCTCGGCTTCGGACGGTGCCGCCTTACGATCGCCGTGCCGAACGATTCCGCCTTCCGCGCCGCCGAGGATCTGGCGGGCCTGCGCGTGGCCACGTCTCACCTGAGCCTCACCCGCCGCTTCTTCGAAAGACGCTCCATCCCCGTGGAAGTGATCCCCGTCTCCGGCGCGGCCGAGGTGGCGCCTCGGCTCGGCCTGGCCGAGGCGATCGTCGACCTCGTATCGACCGGCTCGACGATGGTCGTAAACGGCTTGCGCCCGATCGAGGAGATCTTCTCGTCCGAGGCAGTCCTCCTGGCGAACCCAACGGCTCTGAGCGAGCGAGCCGACGTGCTGGACTCCATTCAGACGATGCTGAGCGCCACGCTCGCCGCACGAGACCGCAAGTACCTGATGATGAATGCCCCGATCGGCAAGGCCGCCGAGCTCGAGGATCTCTTGCCCGGACTCGAGTCGCCATCGGTGATCCCGCTGGCCCACGAAGGGATGATTGCGATCCACGCCGTCGTCGAGGCGGACGCTGTGTGGTCGCTGCTCCCGAAGCTCAAGCTGGCCGGAGCCTCCGGCATCCTGATCCTGCCCATCGAGAAGCTGGTCCCATGAGCGCCTCGTCCGTGGACCTGCGCCGCCTGGAGCTAGGCCGCGCTGCCACCGACCCGGTGGTCGCGGCGGAGATCAAGGCCCTCCTTCGCCGTGGCGCCGTACCCGATCCCAGGGTTCGCGAGGGGGCAAGGGCAATCCTCGCTGCCGTCAAGAGCGGTGGCGATGCCGCGGTCCGTGACGCCAACGCCCGCTTCGGCGGTGGCCGGGCCGATGGGTCCCTGCTGGTCGGTCGAGCGGAGATGGAGGCCGCCCGCGATGCCCTCCCGGCGCGCATCCGGGCCGCCCTGGAGCAGATGATCGCCAACATCCGCCGCTTCGCCGAGACCGAGCTGCCGCGGACGAGCTTCACGACGATCGTCCCAGGGGTAGAGATCGAGCGCCGCTGGGTGCCTCTATCTCGGGTCGGCGTGTATGCGCCGGGCGGCTCGGCAGCGTATCCGAGCTCACTCCTGATGGGCGTAGTGCCGGCGCAGGTGGCCGGCGTGGGCCGGATCGTGGTCGCGTCCCCGGCCGATTCGGAGGGCCGCCTGAACGAGACGATGCTGGGGGCGGCGGGACTGGTGGGCGTGGAGGTGTTCGTCGTCGCCGGCGGAGCCCAGGCCGTGGGAGCGCTGGCCTACGGCCTGCCGGAGGCGGGCGTGGAGCCGGTCGACCGGATCGTTGGACCCGGCAACGCCTGGGTGACCGCCGCCAAGCTCGAGGTCTTCGGCGAGTGCGGCATCGACCTGCCGGCCGGGCCATCCGAGGTGATGGTCGTGGCCGATGCGACGGCAGACCCGGTTCACGTTGCCGCGGATCTCCTCTCGCAGGCGGAGCACGGTCCCGACTCCCCTGCTCTGCTGGTCACCTGGGAACCGGCCGTTGCGGCGGCAGTGGAGCGCGAGCTGACCCGTCAGCTCCAGACCGCGGCCCGGCGCGAGATCCTCGAGCGTTCCCTGGCCAGCTGCGCCCTGGTCGTGCTGGCGCCCTCCCGCGTTGCGGCCCTGGATTTCGTCAACGGCTATGCCCCGGAGCACCTCTCCGTGGTCGTGGACGATGTCGAGGAGGCCGTCGCGCAGCTGAAGAACGCAGGCTCGCTCTTCGTCGGCCCGTACGCGCCGGAGTCGGCCGGCGACTACGCCTCGGGCGCAAACCACGTCCTGCCCACGGGCGGCCTGGCGCGCTCCTGTGGCGCACTGGCGACCGAGAGCTACGGCAAGTTCGTACAGGTGCAGCGCATCAGCCGCGATGGGCTGTCGGCCATCCGCGACGCAGTCGAGTCGGTCGCCGAGGCGGAGGGCCTGATCGCCCACAAGCGCGCGGTGCAGGTGCGCTTCGAGGAGACCGAGCCATGAGCGCCGCGGCCCCCCAGAAGCTGCCCGCCTACGAGTGGGAGCCGACGACCGACTTCCTCGCGGCCCGGTACGGGTTGGCGCGCGAGTCGATCGTCCGGTTCGACGTGAATACCTCACCTCTCGCTCCGGACCTTCGCGACGTGCTGGCCGGGTCGTTCGATCCGCCGCTGTGCGAGTACCCGCCCAGTGACTATGCCTCGCTCGTGGGCGCGGCAGCGGCTGCGTACGAGGTTATGCCGCAGGAGCTCCTGCCCACGGCCGGCGCCGACGAAGCGCTGGACCTGATCGCTCGGGCGTCTCTGAAGGAAGGGTCCGTGGCTGTGGTCGCGGCGCCGACCTATGCGATGTACCGGATCGTCTCGGAGCAGCGCAGGGCGCGGGTGATAGCCGTTCCGCGGCTCGGCCCAGAGTCCGCGTTCGGGCTCGACATCCCGGCTCTGGTCGAGGCCGCTCGTGGGGCCCAGATGGTCTGGCTGTGCGAGCCGAACAACCCAACCGGCGCCTTCGAGGCTCCCGAGCGGATCGGGGAGCTGCTGGCAGCCGTCGAGTCCGATGCGCTGCGCGACCGCCGCGAGGCCCCGGTCGTGGCCGTGGACGAGGCCTACGCGGAGTTCGTCGGTCGAACGGCACTGCCCCTTCGACGCGATTATCCGCGCCTGGTCGTCGTCCGGACCCTGAGCAAAGCTCATGCGCTGGCAGGGATTCGCGTCGGCTTCGCCATCGCCCGTCCGGAGACCCTGGCCCCGATCCTCTCGTTCCGAGCTCCTGCCTCGGTGGGTACCGTTTCGGCGGCCCTGGCCACGGCGTCGCTGAGCCGCCCCGAACTGGCGGCCGGTAATGTGGCCCGGATCGCGGCTCAGCGGGTCCGTCTTGCCGACGAGCTCACCGCCATTGGCTGGCGCCCGTATCCATCCCAGGCGAACTTCATTCTCGTGCGCTTCACGTCAGCGGGTTCCGCAGCCACGGCCGCGGAGGCGCTCCTCCGGAAGGGCCTGGTGCCGCGCACGTTCGGTATCGACCACCCGTTGGCGGATTGCCTCCGGCTGACGGTGCGGTCGGCCGAGGAGAACGACCGTCTCATCGATGCAGCCAGGGGGATCCCAGCATGAGCAGCCAGATCGGTACCGTCGTAGCGTCGGGCAAGCGCGCGGCCACCGTTACTCGAAAGACCCGCGAGACGGAGATCACCGTGACCCTGCGCCTGGACGGCAGCGGCGAGACGAAGATCGCGACCGGAGTCGGTTTCTTCGATCACCTCATGAGCTCGCTGGCGTACCACGCCCTCTTCGATCTCGAGATCCAGGCGTCCGGCGATCTGGAGATCGACGAGCATCACACGGTCGAGGACGCGGCCCTGGTCGTGGGCGCGGCCCTGGCGGAGGCACTCGGCGATCGCTCCGGCATCGCCCGTTTCGGCGATGCCGCCGTACCCATGGACGAATCCGTGGCGACCGCGGTCGTGGATGTGGGCGGCCGGCCATACGCGGTCGTCGATCTGCCCTTCAAGGGCAAGCGAGCCGGGAAACTGCCGCTGCAGCTGATCGAGCACGTCCTCGAGTCGTTCGCTCGCGCCGGGGGCGTGACGCTCAACGTCCGCGGCCGTGGCCGCAACGACCACCACCTGGCGGAAGCCGCCTTCAAGGCCCTCGGGCGGGCGCTCGGCGATGCGTGTGCCGTTGACCCGCGACGGAGCGGGCCCGCCTCCACAAAGGGAACGCTGGGCTGATGACCGGATCGAAGCCAAGGATCGCCGTCCTCGACTACGGCGCGGCGAACATGGTCAGTATCTCCAGGGCCCTGGCGGCGGTCGGGGCCGATGTCGTCGTGGCCGACGAACCGTCGGCCCTGGCCGACTCTGACGCAATCGTGGTTCCTGGCGTCGGCGCCGCGAAGCCCGCGATGAACCACTTGCGAGAGCGCGACCTGCTCCAACCGCTGAAAGCCTGGGTTGGCGCGGGACGACCGTGCCTGGGCATCTGCCTTGGCTTGCAGCTCTTCTTCGATGCCAGCGACGAAGGCGACGCCGATGCGCTCGGGATCATGGCGGGCAGGACGGTCGGGCTGGTGGATGCGCCCACTCTGCCGCACATCGGCTGGAACTCAGTGGAGATCGTGCGGCCGCATCCGCTACTCGAGGGCATCCCCGACGGCACGTACTTCTACTTCGTGCACTCCTTCGCGCCTGCTCCCGCCGACGAAGGGGTGGTCGTGGCTCGTACGACGCACGGCAAGCCGTTCGTGAGCGCGGTGGCGAAGGACTCGCTCTACGGACTGCAATTCCATCCCGAGAAGTCGTCGCGAGCGGGTCTTCAGGTGCTGTCGAACTTCCTGCGGCTCGTGAAGCCGGCAACGTGCCGGACCTCCGCCACCGAGGTGGCGTGATGCTCGCCCGGCGCGTGATCCCATGCTTGGACGTCGACAAGGGCCGCGTCGTCAAGGGAACCAACTTCGTGAACCTGACCGACGAAGGCGACCCGGCCGAGCTGGCCGAGCGGTACGCCAGCGAAGGCGCGGACGAGATCGTCTTCCTGGACATAACAGCCGCTCACGAGCGCCGCGGGACGATGCTGGAGGTCGTGCGGCGCACTGCCAGCCGCGCCTTCGTGCCCCTCACCGTCGGCGGGGGCGTGCGCAGCGTCCAGGAGATGCACGACGTTCTTCGGGCCGGCGCGGACAAGGTCTCGTTCAACACCGCGGCCGTGGCGGAGCCGGAGCTGCTGACGGCCTGCGCCGACCGTTTCGGCAGTCAGGCGGTGGTCTGCGCCATCGACGCCCGCCGCCTTCCGCAGGCCGAAGGCGCCGCACAGACGTGGGAAGTCGTCACGCATGGCGGACGTCGCGCCACGGACCTCGACGCGGTCTCGTGGGCCCTTCGAGTCGTGGAGCTGGGGGCGGGCGAGCTGCTGGTCACGTCGATGGACAGGGACGGCACCCGAAGCGGTTTCGACACCGACCTACTGGCGGCCATTGCGTCGCGGGTACGAGTGCCGGTGATCGCGTCCGGCGGAGCTTCCGGCCCCGAGGACTTCGTGACCGCGGTCCGCGACGGCAAGGCGGACGCCGTTCTCGCGGCCTCCATCTTCCATCGCCGGATGCACTCGATCGCCTCGGTCAAGGCCGCGATGGCCGCGGCCGGGCTGCCGGTACGACCCGTCGAGGAGGCCGTCGCATGAGCGCCGAACAGCTGCTGCCGGAGGACGTGACGTGGGGACCGAACGGCCTCGTACCGGCGGTGGTCCAAGATGCCGCGGACGGCCGCGTTCTCATGGTTGCCTACGTCGACGCGGAGGCACTCGCCGCGACGCTGGCCACGGGCCAGGTCCACTTCCACTCGCGCTCCCGGGACGCCCTGTGGCGGAAGGGCGAAACGAGTGGCAACGTCCTGAACCTGGTGGACATTGCCGCCGATTGCGACGGCGACGCCCTGCTGCTACAGGTCGATCCGGCCGGACCCGCCTGTCACCGCAATACGCGCAGTTGCTTCGATCCGGCTGGATCGGAGTCGACCGCGACTTCCCCGAACGCGAGCGCTGCGGCCCCTGGGACCGCCGGCATCACGCGCGCCGCAAGCGGCACCGGCGGCGCGCCCGCAAGCCCCAGCTCCCGCCAGGGTTTCGAGTGGCTGGAGACGCTCTGGACCACGATCGATCAGCGCGTGGGAGCCGATCCGGCTGCCTCATACACCGCTCGTCTGCTGGCGGCCGGTGTAGACGGCCCGGCCCGCAAGGTGGCCGAGGAAGCCACCGAAGTGCTGATGGCCGCCAAGGACGACGCCACGGCTACGCCGGAGCGACGCGCCGCCACCCGTGAGGCGCTGGCGGGCGAGGTGGCGGATCTGCTGTACCACACCCTGGTCGTCCTGCGCGAGCGCGATCTGCCGCCGGCCACGGTGATCGCCAGGCTCCGCGAACGCCACAGGGGATAACCCGAGTCGGCCCGCCGGCAACTCGGGGCCTAGCTCTTGAGGCGCCCGATTCGCAGGCTCTTCTTGCCGGAGCGCAAGACCAGGTATCGGCCGGCGATCGGGGGTGGGACGGCGTCTTCCGGCGCCTTGACCCGCTCGTCGTTGATCGATAGGCCGCCCTGGGCGATGGCGCGCCGAGCCTCGGAGTTGGAGCTGTACTGACCGCTGATTACGGCGATCCCCATGGCGCCGCCGGCCACGTCGCGATCGGTGAACTCGAAATGGTCGACGGCGGCGAACAACGCATCGAGAACCTCGGGGTCGCGGATCGGCTCGCGCGAGAAGGCCGCCTCGCTGACTCGAACCGCCCGCGCTGCCTCCTGCTTGCCGTGAACGCGCGCGGTCAGGTCGTGTGCCACGGCCCTTTGCGCCACCCGAGTCTCCGGGTGCGCCGCCTGCTCGGCCTCCAGTTCTTCGATACGGGCTCGATCGAACAGGGTGAAGGTTCGCAGGTACTTCCCGACGTCACGGTCATCGGCGTCCAGCCAGTACTGGTAGAACTGGAACGGGCTCGTCTTCTCGGGGTCGAGCCAGACGCTCGTACCGGCGGCCGTCTTGCCGAACTTCGAACCGCTCGGGTTAGTCAGGAGCGGATAGCTGATCGCGAACGCGAGGTCCTGCGCCTCGCCGGCGCCGAATTCCTTCCGGATCAGCTCGAGGCCGGCCGTGATGTTGCCCCACTGATCGGCGCCGCCCATCTGAAGCTCGACGCCGGCCGTGCGATACAGGTGCAGGAAGTCGGCCGCCTGCAGGAGCATGTAGCTGAACTCCGTGAAGCTCAGCCCCTCGTTGAGCCGGATCTGGACGGAATCCTTGGCCAGCATGTACGGGATGGTCAGGTGCTTGCCGATGTCGCGCAGGAAGCGGAGCAGCGAGTACGAGCTCAGCCACTCGTAGTTGTCCATCATCTCGGCGCCGTTGGGGCCGTCGAAGTCGAGGAACCTGCCGAGCTGGGCCTGGATGCCGACGATGTTCTCCTCCACCGTGGCCCGGCTCAGCAGGAGACGCTCGGCCGATCGCCCGGACGGATCGCCGATCATCGCCGTACCGCCGCCCACGACGGCGATCGGCGTACCTCCGGCCCGCTGCAGATGGATGAGCCCGAAGATCGGGACCAGGCTGCCTATGTGGAGCGACGTGCCGGTCGGGTCGAAACCGACGTAGCCCCGGATAGGCTTTCCAGTCGCCAGGCGTTCGGCAAGCCCGCTGCTGCACTGGTGGAGCATGCCCCGCCAGCGCAGCTCATCGAGCAATCCGGCCATCCCGCCGGGGATCGTCGATGTGCCCATTCCTTCGGTTTCGCGAGCCAGAGTCATGGCCTGAGTGCGCTCCACTTCGTCACTTCACGACGGACCTGCTCGTCCGAAGCCCGGCGGTGGGGGGTTGGAATGGCCGCCTCATCACCTATGCTATCTTGCGAGCCGCCATGAAGACCAGCCTCGCCCAGCGTGAACGCCGTCGGCGCAACGGCACCGGCAGTCATCGCCCAGGCGGTGGCTCCGGCAAACGAGTCGCCGTCGCCCTCCCGCTCATCCTCCTTGGAACGTTCTTCGTCCTGAGCACGGTGGCCTTCGTCGGAGCGGTGCGGGTCTACTCCTCCTATAGCGCCGACCTGGAAGACCCGAAGGATGCTCTCCTGGCCATCCCGTACAGCCAGCAGACCGTCCTGCTCGACCGGACCGGCACAGTACAGCTTGCGGCCTTCGGCTCGGAGAACCGGCGCGTCCTCGGGTTTGCGGAGATTCCAGCGACCGTCCTCGATGCCACGACCAGCGCCGAGGACAAGACCTTCTGGTCCAACACGGGATTCGATCCGGCGGCCGTTCTCTCCGCCCTCCGCGACGCGTTGTCCGGCCGGGCTCGAGGCGCGTCGACGATCACGCAGCAGCTGGTTCGAATGGAGCTGCTGCCGCCGACGACCAGCACCATCGACCGCAAGATCAAGGAGATCATCCAGTCGATTCGGCTGACGCAGGAGTACCCGGGCGACGAGGGCAAGCAGTCGATCATCACCGCATACCTGAACCTCAACTACTTCGGCAACCAGAGCTACGGCATCGCGGCCGCCGCGCAGGGCTACTTCGGCATCACGGACCTCAACCAGCTGACCGTGGCCCAGGCCGTCATCCTGGCAGCACTGTTGCAGGCGCCTTCCGCGTACGACCTGCTGGCGAACGCGGACCAGACGGATAACGGGACATGGGTCGTCTCCCCCGACAAGGAAATAGTGTCCCGGCGCAACGGAATCCTGGAGGACATGCGCCAGAACAACCGCGACGGCCTGTTGAAAGGCAAGTACGACGACGCGACCCTCCTGCTTGCGGAGTCTGAGCCGGTGATCCTCCACCCGACAGATCGCCCGCCGGACATCGCGCCGCAGTTCGACCTGATCGTCCGCCAGCAGCTGGCGGACCTGCTCTGCAACCCGGGCATCGACCCCGCGGAGTGCCCGAGGGTGGACACGGGCGGCCTGAGGGTGATAACCACCCTGGACGTGAACATGCAGCGCTCGGCCGAGAAATGGCTCAAGGCGTACGTCTTCGGGCCTAACCAGGCCACACCGGCCGATGACATCGCGTACCTCGCGGCGCTCGGCATCACCGCCAAGAGCGACCCCTACAACTACACCAGGATCATCGGCCCAAGCTCCACCAGCAGCACCGGCCTCCGTAGCGGCAACATCCACAACGGTGCGCTCATTGCGCTCGACTACCGGACCGGTCAAGTCCTCGCCTACGCCGGCAGCGCCGGATTCTACGAGAAACCAGTGAAGGATCCGGCCAAAGCCGGCCAGAACTACTTCGACCCGGAGTACGACGCCCTCTCGTCCGGAATAGGCCGTCAGCCCGGTTCTTCCTTCAAGCCGATCAACTATCTGATCGGAATCCAGGACAAGGCTCTGACCGCGGCCTCGCTCTTCATGGACGTGGCCACGGACTTCGGCGGCGGCTATACGCCGCACGACGCCGACGGCTATGAGCGTGGCCCCGTCCGGCTGCGCGAGGCTCTCCAGTATTCGCTGAACATTCCGGCGGTCAAGGCCGCCTCCATCACCACGGTCGCGCGTGTCACGCAGCGTGCCCAGGACTTCGGGCTCCAGTTCCCGGCCAGCGTGAACCCCGGCGTCTCGGTGGGCATCGGCACCCTGGAAGTCCGTCCGGCCGATCTGGTGTCCGCCTACGGTGCAATTGCCGACTCGGGCACGCTCGTGCAGCGGAGGATGATCCTGTCCGTCGCGGACGCCAACGGCAACGAAGCCGTCCCGGCGGCTGCCCTGACCCCAAAGGTCACGCATCCATCCACGGCCCAGGCGAGCTACGTGATGACGAACATCCTGGCCGGCAATACCGATCCCGCACAGAACAACTGGTGGAGCCAGTATCAGCTGACCGAGGGCAAGGCCCGCCGGCCGGCGACGCTGAAGACCGGCACCAGCGACCAGACCGAGGACCTGTTCGCCGTCGGCTATGTGGCCCCGCCAACCGACCCCAATGCACCGGCCATCGTGGCGGGAGTATGGGCCGGCAACAGCGACCATGCGGCCGGCCACAGCGTGATGTCGCTCGAGATGGCGGCGCCGATCTGGCACGCGTTCATGCAGGACGCCACAGCGAAGACTCCCGTCGTCGACTTCAAGCAGCCGAGCGGCGTAACGTGGGCCACGGTGGACGCCAACAGCGGCATGCTCCCGGGCCCGTACACCACGCAGACGGTCAAAGAGGTCTTCATCGACGGCACCGTGCCCCAGCAGGTCGACAACACGAAGGTGCCGGTGGACGTTGACACCGTCACCAACACCCTGTGGACGTGGGATTGCCCGGGGGTCAAGGCGACGCAGGGGCTGCTGGACCTGAGTCGGATTGACTCCGCGAACGCCAACTTCCAGAAATACGACCAGATCTGGATAGCCAGGGCAAGGCAGGGCGTCGGCGTTCGCGGCGGCCCCAACAACGGGGCCACGATGTACTTCTACGAGACCGGCTTCTGGACGCCCTTCGGAAAGACGTGGGGCGCGCCGTTCGCGCCCACGACCACGTGTACGTCCAACACCGGCACGCCGCCGCCGTCGCCGAGCCCGACCGACACACCGGCCCCGACGCCCACGCCTACACCTACGCCGACGCCGACGCTCACACCTGCGCCGACGCCGACAGCCGCGCCCACCCCGACTCCCGCCGCGACTCCGACGCCCGCCGCCACTCCGACACCAACCCCGACGCCGACTCCTGCGCCGACCCCTACGCCGGCGTTCGTGCCGCTCCTGCCCTTGTCGGCCTCCGTGGTCGCCGCGCTCGGGCGGGGGCTCCGATCCGCCCTAGGGCGGCGACGCGGCTAGACCTCGCGGCGCCTGGTTCTCTCCGCCCGGCCGGCCCGGCTGCCGTCAGCCCCGGGAGCGTGTCGGGCTGGTCTCCTTTCCCCGGCCGAGCAGAGTCCGAACGAGCTCCAAAGCCGCGTTGAGCTCGGGCAAGCGCCAGGCGCGAGCCCACGCAACGTAGACCGCCAGGCCGACGAGACCAGACGGGACAAGCTCGGCGATCCGGGCGAAGAACGAGGTGGGCCCGCCCGTGTATTGCTCGATGAACCGGTCGGCGAGGTAGGCAGCCGCGCCCGCCACCAGTCCCCCACCCACAAAAGCCACCGCGTGTCGCGCCATGGGCCGCAGATCGAACCCGATGCGGCGCTCCATGAGAGCTACCAGCATCACGACCTCAACCCATGCCCCCAGGCCTATCGCCAGGGCGAGGCCCTGCAGGTGGAAGAACGGGAACAGGACGGCCGCGCCGGCGATGTCGACGCCGACGGCCACCAAGGCGGCTGTTACGGGCGTCCTGGTGTCCTTGCCGGCGTAGAAGATGGGAGCCAGGAGGGCGATCATGACGTGCGCCACGAGGCCGGCCAGGAAGACGATGAAGACCGGGACCATGGCCGATTGATCGGCGGCGGCCAGCTTCCCATAGCCGTACAGAAGAGCGATCGTGGGGGTGGCCAGGGCCAGCATGAGCCCCGTCAGCGGGATCGTGACGAAGAGGAGCAGTCGGAGCGACTGGTCGGCAAGCGCCCGGAACTGACCTTGCTGGCCCAGGGAATAGGCTCGCGAGAGCGGCGGCAGCAGCACGATTCCGAGGGGCACGCCGAGCAGGCCGACGGGGATCTGCAGAGCCATGAACGAGTAGTTGAAGATCGTCACGTCGCCCCGCGGTAGGGTCGACTGGAAGACCGTGAAGACCAGGAAGACGAGCTGCGTCGCCCCGAGACCCAGCGCTCGCGGCCCCATCAGAAGGAGCGTCTGTCGAACCGCCGGGTCGCCGAAGTACATCACGGGCCGGTAGAGCCGGTGATCGACGAATGGCCGGGTCTGAGTCAGGACGTGACCCAGCGCACCGAGCACGACGCCGATCGCCAGAGCCTGGATTCCGAAGAATGGGGTCAGAACGATGGCCGCGGCGATGATGAGCACGTTGTAGACATTCGGCGCCATCGCCGGCGGGCCAAATATCCCGAGTGAATTCAGGCCCGCTGCCATCACGGCCCCCACGGCCAGGAAGATGGGCGAGAGCAGCATCAGCCGGGTGAGATCGATTGTCGTCTGCATCCGGTCGGGCTGGCCGACGAAGCCGGGTGCCATCAGCGGCACCAGGGCAGGCGTCGCGAGCCAGACGATGGCCGCCAGCGGCGCCAGCACCAGGACCATGAGGTTCGTGATGGTGGAGATGAGCCGGCGCGCTCCCTCTGTGTCGCCGTGGGCAATCAGCTCGGACGCGACCGGCACCACCGCGGAGCCGATCGCGCCGGCTGCCACCAGCTGGAAGAGCGTGTCGGGGATGCGGAAGGCGGCAGTGAACGCGTCGAGGTTGGCACCCGCGCCGAACTCGGCACCGATGACGGCCAATCTGACCTCGCCCAGCAGGCGGGAGAGGACGACCCCCACGATCACCACCAGGCCGGAAAGGGCGATGGCGCGTCCGCCGAGCCGCGCCGCCGAGATAGCGGCGAGGTCCGTGGACGATTCGTCCGTGGCGAGGATCGGGTCGCCGCTGACATCCGTACCGATCATCGCCGCGATTCCCCGCTGCGATCGAGGGACGAAGGGCGTGTAGACCTCCCTCGCCGGCCGAGAAACTCGCCCCTCTCGGGGATCCGCGGCGACGGGAGCGCGGGTCTCGGGCGACGCCGCTCGGATCGGAGCCGGTCCCGGCCTTGGTCTGTCCGACTTGCCCGGTTCAGACACCTCTCTTCCGCGACGCAGCCGGGCCACGAGCCAGCCGCGCGGTCGCCAACCCCGTCCCCGAGGCGACTCGCTCGCTTCGGGTCCATCGCCGCTCAACGGAATCGCCTGGCAAGGCGCCACGCCGCGGCGACGACCGCGTTGGGCGTGTACTCGTGAGCTCGGACCCGAACCGTCGGCCGCCCACCGAAGCGGTGCTTGAACAGGTAAAGGTTCCAGAGCGGATGGGTCTCGTCCTCGGGCACGCCGGGTGCGGCGTGGGTGTCGACGCCGCCCATGTCGTAGCCCCGGTAACCGGATTCGGCCGCCCAGCGGATGATCCGCCACTGCAGGAGATGGTTGGCTCGCGTTCGACGCATGTCGGCGTCATCACGGGAGCCGGCGGCGAAGTACACGACGAGCTCGCCCGAGTGGAGCAGAAGTGCACCTGTGTCGTGGCCGCCCAGACCGGCGAACCACAGGCTCGCGATCCCCGACTCCCCCAGGCTCCGCCATTGCCGCAGCTCGTAGTCTCGGTCTCGGACCAGGAACCCCTCACGCTTGCCCGTCGCGGCGTGCATCTCGAAGAATTCGGCCAGCGCCGCCTCTCGCGCGCCCTGGTCGGTCAGATCGACCCGCTCTGTCGTCACGCCCAGGCCGATCGCCCGATCTATGTCCGCATATGTCGTGTGGCCCAGGAGCGCGCGCTGAGCCGCCTCCGACGCCTCCACGGGTACGACCATCGAGGTGCGCGACACCTGGATCTCTCGCACGGCCGGCCGAAGCCCGGATCCGGCGAGGATTGCGGCGAGGTCGCTCCCCTCCTCCCACGCCGGATCGATGGTCAGAGAGAGCGCGTGACGCGTCCTGGCGACGAGCCGCAGCCCCACGAGCGCCGCCATGGCAGCCGTGGGGTCCGTGTCGAGCAGAACCGGCCCGCGGGGCGCGTAGTGGACTCGATACCGGCCGAGAGGGCCCGCCCGCCGTCCGAGAAGCGACCGTTCCTGGATCGAGACCACGCCGATCGGTCGACCAGAGAGCTCGATCACGTACCGGAGCGGTGTCCATCCCAGCGCGCGCTTGAGCTCACCCCAGGCATGGCTTTGGAACGCCTCGCCCATCGCACTTCGAACGGCCATTTCATCCCAGCTGGCCGGCGCAGTCGCAGTCGCGTCCACGACCCTGACTTCTCGCGCGAGGTGGGCCGGCTCCGCCGGGATCATGGCCAAGCTCGATGCCTCCTCCGTGTGGCAGGTCGTCCAGGACCCGCCATCGGCTGCGATTGTCGCACCCGGGCGCGCCGTTCTGCCCGTCCGGATCAGAGCGAGACGATCGTTGCACCGTCCCCGCCCTCGCCGCGCTCGCCGGGCCGCCACGACCTGACGAGTGGGTGGCCGGTCGCGTGATCTCGTACCGAGTCGCGGAGGGCGCCGGTCCCCATACCGTGGACGATCGTCACCTGCTCCAGGCCGGCCAGTGAAGCGTCGTCGAGGTAGCGGTCCAGCACCTCGAGCGCCTCCTGAACCTTGGCGCCTCGGAGATCGAGCGAGGATGCCACGGTCCGAGCTCTCTCCAGCTGCAGGCGCGACGCCGAGCTCGAGGTCGGGGCAGCGGAGCGCGAGACCGCTGAGCCGATGGCGGCCACGGGCGGGACTGCCTCCTGGACGCCGCCGGATGCCGGCTCGAGGTCATCCACGGCCAGGCTGAGACGCATGCCGCCTGCCTCCAGCGTAGCCCGCCGTCCGTTCTTGTCGAGCGCCGCGATCCGTCCCTCCGTGCCCGTGGTCTGGCTCCGGGCCCGCATCCCGACTCGCCAGGCGACCGGGACGGCGGCCCCGGTCCTGATCGGTTTGGGCTCCGTTTCCGGCAGGCGCTCCAGCTTGCCCCTGGCGCGCTCGAGGTCCTCGTCGAGGCTCCGCTGGGTGACCGTTTCGCGCTCGAGCTTGCGTCTGATCCCCCGCACCTCGGTTCGAAGCTCGTCCACCAGCCGTTCGGCGTCGTCACGCGCCGTCTTGACCAGCTCGTCACGTTCACGACGGGCCCGACGCCGCTCATCCTCCGCCGCGGCCTGTGCCGCTCTGGCACGCTCCTCGGCGATCCGGGCCTCCGTCAGGGCTTCGGCGACTTCCGCCTGCGTGGCGTTGATCGAGGCGAGGGTCTCTTCGAACGCCTGCTGCTCGTCCGTCAGCCGGGAACGAGCGTCGGCAACGATAGGTCCGGGCAGACCGAGGCGCTCGGCGATGGCGAAAGCCTGGCTGCGACCCGGAAGTCCGATCGTGAGCTTGAACGTGGGCCGCAGCGTCTCCACGTCGAACTCCACGGAGGCATTGCGGGCTGCCGGCGTGGTGTGAGCGTAGAGCTTCAGTTCGGCGTAATGGGTCGTCGCCGCCACGAGGGCTCCGGAGCGGATGAAGAAGTCGAGCAGGGCCTGTGCAAGCGCGGAGCCTTCGGTAGGATCCGTACCCGCGCCCAGCTCATCGAGGAGGATCAGCTTGTTGGGTCCGGCCGCCTGGACGATCCGGACGATGGAGCGCATGTGGCCGCTGAATGTGGAGAGAGACTGCGCCACGGACTGCTCGTCACCGATGTCGGCGTAGACGTCCGCCAAGACGGGCAGCCTGGTCCCGACGTCGGCCGGCACGTGCAGGCCAGACTGATGCATCAGCTCCAGCAGGCCGAGCGTTCGCAGGGCGACCGTCTTCCCGCCGGTATTCGGACCGGTTACGAGCAGGGCGGTGAACTCGCCGCCGAGCCGGATGTCGATGGGCACGACCCGCCCGGCCAGTCCGGGGTGACGGGCGCCCAGAAGCACGATCTCCGGCCGGTCCGCGATCTCGGCGGGGACGGCATCCATCTCCTCGGCGAGACGCGCCTTCGCCGCCCAGAAGTCGAAGCGCGCCAGGGCGTCCAGCGTCTCGCGCAGAGGCTGGGCCTGGCCGGCCACGACAAGGGAAAGCTCGTCGAGGATGCGCTCGATCTCGGCCGCCTCGGCAAGCTGGGCCTCACGCCAGGCGTTGCCGAGCTCAACCGCGACGATCGGTTCCACGAAGAGCGTCTGGCCGCTGCCGGAGGCGTCGTGGACGATCCCCTTGACCCGGCTGCGCGCTTCGGATCGAACCGGAATGACGTAGCGGCCGCCGCGCAGGGTGACGATGGGATCCTGGAGAGAGCCGGCCAGCTCGCTGGAGTGGACCAGCTGGTCCAGGCGGCTGCGGAGGCGCTCGTAGGCAACCCTGACGGCCCTGCGCAAGCCACCGAGTCGAGGCGACGCGGTATCGAGCATCTCGCCCGCCGGATCGAAGCTCCGCTGGAGCATGTTCCGCAAGCTGGGAAGAGCGTGGATCTCGCGGGCCAGGTCGTGAAGCAGGGGCTGTCGGTTGCCACTCAGCGCCTCGCCCAGGCGGGAGGCCGCCTCGAGAGTTGAGGCGATGTCCAGGAAGTGGGCAGGATCCAGGCGCCCGCCTCGGACGGCTCGCTCGATCCATGGTCCGATGTCCTTGCTGCCGCCGATTCCGGCTGTAGGGTGCGACGCCACGAAAGCTCGCATCTGCGAGGTTTCCTCCAGCCCGCGGGCCACGATCACCGGGTCGGTGGAGGGCTCCAGGGCTTCCGCCAGCCGACGCCCGGGCGGGAACCCGGCCGCGGCGGCGAGTCGGGCGCGTACGAGGGGGAACTCGAGAAGGGCGAGCGAGCGGCGGTCGAGACCCGGGTGCGCCGTGGCAGCCGGAACGGACTCCCGTCCTCCGGCCGCTGCGCCTTGATCGTGGGCGGTCATGCGCTCAGCGTTCCAGGTCGAGGTAGGCGCGGAGTGTGGGAGACGGCCGGGTTGCCCGGAACGTAGAACCGCCATGGACGACTGTGCCACGGCTCCGGCACCCTGCCCATGCCGATGCGCGAGCCCGTTGCGACGGGGAGCGGCTCGTCCTCCGGGGCGATCTCGAGCCTGAGCTCGGAAGCGGCTTCGCAGAGATCCACCTCGTTGTCAGCCCGGGTGACGGAGAACGCCTGGCACAGCAGGCCCGGTCCGGAGGTCAAGGCACTCTCGGCGAGCGCCGCGACGCGGCTGCGAGCTCGCGCCAGACGCTCGTCGGCCGCTCGAGGGAACCTCGAATCGAGCCAGTCGAGTCTGGCCTGACGCATCCCGCCCGCATTCTCGAGCGGTTCGACCGCTCGAAGCAGCAACGCCGCCGGGCGTCCTGTGGGTTCGGTCACGACGTTCAAGCAGTGGTGCATCCCGTAGGTAAGGTACACGTAGGCCCGTCCGGGGAGGCCGAACATGGCCGCGTTGCGTGCGGTTCGACCGGAATGGGCGTGCGATGCCAGGTCCTCACGGCCGATGTAGGCCTCTACCTCCACTATTCGGCCGACGCGCGCCTCCGGACCGGTGCCCCTCACCAGACGTACTCCTATCAGGGCACGGGCAGCCTCGAGCGTGTTCTCCGCCAGAAGGTCGCGGCTGAGCGGGTGGCCGGTCACAGGGAGATTCGCGGAGGGCGACGAACGGCTCAGGGGAAGACTGCCACCAGATCCGACGGCAGGAAGAAAGCCAGGACGTGAACGAGCGGCGGCGCGAGCACGTCCTTCACGCCTCCCGCGATGGCCGACCTGTGAATGGCGTCCTGCGCTTGACGCAGGATGCCTACGTCGCCGGTCTCAGAAGAAGTGAGGGTGTACGAATTCAGAACGATGACGACGACGGTCAGCAGGAGCATGCCCTGAATGAAGCCGAGCGAGCCGCCGATGATGTCATCCACGATTGGGTGCTTGGCATAGAGATCCGTGCGCTTGTAGAACCCCTGGATCAGGATAGACAAGCCCACCGCCCCGATGATGAACATGCCCACAAAGGCCAACAGGTGGTTGTACCCCGACGAATACTGGGTCCAGTTGCTGGCAAGAATGTTTCCGACGGGGTCTCGCAGGCTCGCCGCCACCAGGAAGGCGAAGAGGAAGGCAATGAGCCCGAGGATCCGGCGGATCGAGCCCTGCATCACCCCGAGGATGATGAAGAAGAACAGACCGAGGAAGATGGCCAGGTCGACCACCGGCGCGCTTAGTGTGTCCATCTAGACCTCCGGCCTGTAGCGAACGTAGCCCGAGTGCCGCTTCCGAGTAGACCGGGTCTAGGTTAGCAGCGCCGTCATCGGCCGTTCAACGGGCCATGCGTACCCGGTCACGGCCGACGCCCGGACTAGGTACGCAGATGCGCCCCGATCTCCGACTCGAGGCCGGACCGGACGCCGGCCACGGCTGCGTCCACCTCGGCCTCTGTGAGGGTCCGATCCCGAGCTCCCAGGACCAGACGGTAGGCCAGGCTCTTCTCGGTCGCGGCGAGCGGCGCGCCGCGATACAGGTCGAACAGTCGGAGGCCCCGCAGAAGCGCGCCACCGTGACGCCGAATTGTCGCCTCGACCTCCGCCGCGGTGTGGCTTTCGGCCACGATGACGGCGAGATCGCGCTCTACCTCGGGGAAGCGCGGCATCGGCTCCACGCGTACGCGAGCCGGGACGGCCGCATCCAGAGCGGGGCTGGCCAGCTCGGCGACGATGACGCGCTGAGCGCGCAGATCCCATCTGGCCAGGAGGTCCGGGTGCATCTCGGCTATCCGTCCGGACAGCGCCGTCGGTCCCTCTTCCGCCCTGGCCACGAGTGCGCGGCCTGGGTGGAACGGGAAGCCGCGACTGTCCGGCACGTACGATGGTGCCGGCAGCCCCAGGCGCTGGCAAAGCAGCTCCACGATCCCCTTGGCGTCGTCCAGATCGTAGGGGCGAGCCGTACGGTTCCACGACGCCGGTTCCGCCGCTCCCGACATGAGGAATGCGAGGCGGGTCCACTCGCGGGGCGCATCGTCGACACGGGCGTAGCCCTTGCCGATCTCGAAGACGGCGACATCGCCTCGGCCCTGACGTTCGTTCAGGGACAGAACGTCGAGCAGGCTGGCGGCGAGATGCCGCCTCAGAACCGAGTGCTGTGCGGAAAGCGGGTTCGTCACGACGATCTCGTCGCCCGATTGGGCCGCCAGGTTGCCCAGCATCGCGGGCTCGCTGGTGTCTTCGGGCCAGACCAGCCGGGCCTCGTCAAGGGACGAGACCAGCGCATGGGTGACCACCTCCGTGAGGCCGGCGCCGGCGAGAGTCTCGCGCAGCATCTCCCGCACCCTCAGTGATGAGGGTCTATAGGCCGGCATGAGCGTGTCCGGCAGGTGAGCCGGAGTGCTCTCGTAGCCGCGGACGCGGGCTATCTCCTCGGCCAAGTCGGCCTCGATGGCCAGGTCACGACGCCACGTCGGTACCGTCGCCACCAAGACCTGGTCCTCGCCCGCCGGCACGGCAAGTGGCTTGGGGTCCACCGCGACCTGAATCTGCTGCGCAGTCGCCGCCTCTTCGGTCTCGATACCTACGCGTCGGAGCAGCTCTCTCTGCTCCGCGGCCGTGACCTCGGCTCCCAGCAGCTTGCTCACCCGTCGCGGTCGGAATGCGAGTCGCGACGGATCGGGCTCGGCCGGCGCCGTGTCGATCCGGCCCTTAGCCACCGAACCTCCGGCCCAGGCGAGGGTCAGTTGAGTGACGCGATCGGCTCCGATCCGAGCCAGCCGGAACTCCTGGCCCTTCTCGAACCGCAGGCTTGCCTCTGAGCGAAGAGCGTAACGATGGCCGGTTCGGCGGATGCTCACGGGATCGAAGATGGCCGACTCGATCGCGATCTCGGTCGTGTGGTCACCGATCTCGCTCTCAGCGCCGCCCATGACTCCCGCTATCCCAATGGGCCCCTGGGGGTCGGCGATGATCAGCGTGTCTTCTGTCAGCTCGCGCTTGACGTGGTCGAGGGTCTCCAGTCGTTCCCCGCGGACCGCGCGGCGGACGATTATCGTGCCCTCGTGGACGGCCGCTCCGTCGAACGTGTGAGTCGGCTTGCCGAGCTCGAGCATCACGTAGTTGGATGCATCGACGACGTTGTTGATGGGCCGCATGCCGGCCGTCTGAAGGCGCATCTGGACCCAATCGGGTGACGGACCGATCGCGGCGCCACTGACCCAGCGACCGACGAAACGGGTGCAAAGCTCCGGCTCACGAACGTCGACTCTGAGTCGCTCGCCGACCGGACGGCCAGTCTCCTCGACTGCGATCTCGGGCCAACGGAGGGCTGCGCCCGTGGCCGCCGCGACCTCCCGGGCGAGCCCGATCAGGCACAGGGCGTCGCCTCGATTCGGCTTGACGTCCACGTCCAAGACCGTGTCGCCGTAGAGATCGGAGAGCTGCCGGCCGAGCGGCGCCTCCGCGGGCAGGATCAGGATTCCTTCGGCATCGGCGGTGATGTGCAGCTCGTCGCCGGAGCAGAGCATCCCTTCCGACGCGATCCCCATCTTTTCCGTCCGCTCGATGCGCCGGTCGCCGGGCAGGACCGCTCCCGGGAGGGCCACTGGGACGCGCTGGCCCGGGGCGATATTGTGCGCGCCGCAGACGATGTGGAGAGGCTCGCCCGAGCCGATGTTGACCGTCGTCACGTGCAACCGGTCGGCGTAAGGGTGCTTCTCGACGGTGAGCAGCTCGCCCACGACGACGGACCGCCAGTCCGCGCCCCACTGCTCGATCCCCTGAACCTCCATGCCCAGCAGCGTCAAGCGTTCGGCGAGCTGCTCCGGGGTCAGCTGGACGTCGACGTACTCACGCAGCCAGGTAAGCGGCACTCTCATCGGAACTGCTCCAGGAAGCGCAGGTCGTTCTCGAGGTAATACCTCAGATCCGGCACGGCGTGGCGCAGGTTGGCGATTCGCTCGACGCCCATCCCGAAAGCAAAGCCCTGATAGCGCTCCGGATCGATGCCTCCGTACTGGAGCACGACCGGATGGACCATGCCGGCTCCCAGGATGGTCATCCACCCCGTCCTGGAGCAGGCCGGGCAGCCCACGCCGCCGCAGACGAGGCACTCGACGTCGAAGGCAACGGACGGCTCCGTAAACGGGTAGTAGCCGGGGCGGAAGCGGGTCTTGCGCGGGCCGAACAAAGCGTGGGCGAATTCGTCCAGGAGGCCTTTGAGATCTGCCAGCGAGGTTCCCTCGTCGACCATCAAGCCCTCCACCTGGAAGAACTCGAAGCCGTGACTGGCATCCACCGCCTCATAGCGGAAGCAGCGGCCCGGCAGGAGCGCGCGGATCGGAGGTCTCGTCGATTGCATCACGCGGATCTGACCCGGGCTCGTATGAGTCCGCAGCAGGTGCCCCGGAATGTCGACGTAGAGCGTGTCCCACAGGTCCCGTGCCGGATGGTCGGGGGGGATGTTGAGCATCTGGAAGTTGGTCAGGTCGTCCTCGACCTCGGGCCCCTCATAGACGACGAAGCCGAACTGACCGAAGACCTCGGCGATGCAGGCCGCCGTCTCGGGGATGGGGTGGAGCGTGCCTCGCGCACGCGGCCTGCCCGGCAGCGTCACGTCGACTCGCTCCGAGGCGAGGCGAAGGGTCTGGACCTCCGCATGCAGCTCGGCCTCGCGCCGCCCCAGCGCGGCCTTGACCGCTTCGCTCACCCCATTGGCGATGGCTCCCACGCGGGGACGGTCCCCCGGAGGTAGTGCGCCGATGCCGCGCAGCACCGTGGTGATCTCGCCCTTCTTGCTCAGATACCGGATCTGCAGCAACTCGAGCGACTCAGGGTCGGGGGCCGCGGAGGCCTCGTCCAGCGCTCGTTGCTGAAGAGCCCTGAGATCTGCGCTCAGGCTTTCGAAGTCCACGCTTTAGTTCCTCGTGAGGGTGCGGGTCTGGCCCGCCATCCGTCTGGAGTGAATCTAGAACCCTCGATCGTGCGCGTCCGACCGGGCGTGCAAACGATTCGAGGGTTCGTGGTCCTCCCCGCTCCCCTGCCCCGCGGTCGCGACCCGATTGCGGCCGTCGGCGCCAAGAGCCGCCGCCGGTCGCCCGTGTTGCTTAGGCCTTGCCGGCGATGGCGGCTACCTTCGCGAAGGCGGCCGCGTCCCGAATGGCAAGGTCCGCGAGGATCTTGCGATCCAGCTCGATCCGGGCGGCCTTCAGTCCGGCGATGAACTTCCCGTAGGAGAGACCGTTCAGACGGGCGGCGGCATTGATGCGGATGATCCAGAGCTGTCGCATCTGGCGCTTGCGCTGCTTGCGATCTCGCGTCGCGTAGGCCAGCGAGTGGAGCTCCGACTCGTGGGCTCGCCTGATGAGGCGCGAGTTCGTGCCTGTACGGCCCTCGGCCCTATCGAGGAGGCGCTTGTGACGGTGATGGGCTGTTACGCCCCGCTTGACGCGTGCCATCGAGGATCAGGCTCCCAGGTACGGCAGAAGCCGGCGTACCTGATCGAGGGACTCCCCGGTCACGATGGCTTTGCCGGCATAGCGGCGAGTTCGCCGCGAGGACTTGAGCTCCAGGTGGTGGCCGCGCCACGACTTGACACGAACCGCCTTGCCACCGCCGGTGACCCCTATCCGCTTCTGGGCACCTTTGTGGCTCTTCATCTTCGGCACGTCGGTCTCACACTCCAGTCGACGCCGAGCCGGTCTCCGGCTCGGGTCTCGGCGCAGCCGGCGGAGCCGGCGGCGACTCGCTCGTATCGTCTTGCGCGACCCCGTCGTCGGGTGCCGCATCTTCAACCGTTCTGGCGTGACTCTTTGCCGCGGCGGCAGGAGTCGGCTCGTGCTGCTTCGGTTTGTGGGTGGAGGCGACGCTGATGTGCATCGACTTTCCCTCGAGCATCGGAGCCCGCTCGACTACGCCATGTTCCTTGATTTGATCAGCGAACTTGTCCAGTAGATCGCGCCCGATCTGTGGATGGGTCAGTTCCCGTCCCCGGAATTGGACTGCGATCTTGACGCGATCGCCGTCCTCCAGGAACTCGATTGCCCGCCTTACCTTCGTGTCGAAATCGCCGATGCCGATCTTCGGCTTGAGCCTGACTTCCTTGAAGGTAATCGAGCGCTGCTTTCGCTTAGCTTCTTTCTCGCGTTTGGTCAGCTCGTACTTGTACTGACCGAAGTCGAGGAGGCGCGCCACCGGAGGACTGGCCAGAGGTGCAACCTCTACCAGGTCGAGCCCCCGCTCCTGCGCAAGCCGCAGGGCGTCGGCCGTTCGCATGACACCGAGCTGGCTACCGTCTTCATCGACGACCCGAACGTCGAACACGCGGATCATCTGATTGATGCGCAGGTCTCGGCTAATGGCGAATCCCTTCTCTGTGATCCAGTTGCCGGCTATTCGGAATTCTGACTCCGAAAGCAGACGAGCGGCCCAACTCGGCGCTCTGATGCGCCGGGCGGTCGCCCGCGGGACTATAGCACAGGGATTCCGAGAGCGGCAAACCCCGGTCGGGTGGATTGGAGAGCGGGTTGAAGGCCGGCTTGGGCAAGCCGGGCAGTTCCTACGATGCCACTATGACGCCGAAGCCGCCGCTGTGGCGTCTCCGGAAGCGGCGGCCACCCGTTGCCGTTCGAGGCTCCAGTTCGGAGGATTGAATGCCCCTCGCGTTTCGGCAGTCGATTGGGTACTTCGCCCTGTTCATGTGCGGGGGGCTGGACATGGCGGTGATCGGGCCCACCCTGACAAATCTGGCCGGGCAGACGGGCAGCACCCTGGGCGAGATCGGCATGGTCTTCTTCCTGGGCGCCGGCGGCGTCTCGCTGGGCACGCTCCTGGGCGGCTGGACACTGGATAGAACCTCGGGCCGGCTGGTACTGGGAAGCGCCCAGATCATCTCGGGGTCGCTGCTCTTCCTCGTCCCGCATGTCCGATGGTATGTGCTCCTGCTGGCGCTCTTCGTGGTCAAGGGGATCGCCGGCGGCGTGGTCGGGACCGGCGCGAACACGCTCATCCAGTGGACCCACGGCGCGAAGGCTGGGCCCTTCGTCAACGCGCTCCATTTCTTCTTCGGCCTCGGCGCGTTCCTGAGCCCATTCCTCCTCGGGCTTCTGTTGACTGCCGGCGCCGTGTACTCGAATGCCTACACCCTGCTGGCGCTCTTCGACATCTCGGTCGGCGTCGCGGTCCTGCTCCGTCTTTCGCCACCGCAGCCTCCGCAGATGGCGCATAGCGAGGCCGGCGCAACGGGGACTCAAAGGTCGTATCTGGCGCCGATCGTGGTCGCGGCGATGCTGTTCCTCTTCTTCTACGTCAGCGCCGAGATCACATTCGCTGGCTGGCTGCCCACGTACGCGGTGAACCTTGGATTGGCAGATGCCGCTCGGGCGGCCTACCTGACCTCCCTGTTCTGGCTGGCTTTCACGCTGGGACGGCTGATCTCCATCCCGGTCGCGGTCCGCTTCTCGTCCGCTCACGTCCTCGTAGCGGCTCTCGTCGGCTGCGCCGGGTTCCTGTGCCTGCTTGTCGTCTTTCCGGATTCGCCCCAGGTCATGTGGCTTTCAGCGGCCGGCGTTGGGTTCTCCATGGCCCCGATGTGGCCGAGCGGCTATAACCTCGCCGTCCAGTCAATTCACCTGACGGCCCGCATCGGGGCGGTGATCATGCTCGGCGACAGCATCGGCGGGATGGTTCTGCCAGGGCTCATGGGCCTGTTCATCGAGCGGGCCGGCGCGGAGGCGATGACCAAGCTGGTGCTGGCCAGCATGGGTGCCACTGCCCTTGCCTTTGGTGCGATCGTCCTGTTCCGGGCGCGCCGGCATGCCCTGACGCCCCGTGTCTCAGACTCCGCCCCGGGCAAGACGTCGACCGTCTGAGCCGGCGACGCCATGCGCCGGGCCCGCCGAGCGCTACGGACGGCGCGAGGCGGTCTCCTCGGCGAGCCTGTCGATGAACGCGTCCCACCCCACGCCGTTCTCCTGCTGGCCCGCTCGGTTGCGGATGGCTACCGTCCGCGCCTCGACCTCACGGTCGCCCAAGACCAGCATGTAGGGCACCTTCTGCTCCTGGGCAAGACGGATCTTGTTTTGCATTCGGCTGTCCGACGCATCGACCTCGACCCGGAGCTTGCGGGCGGAAAGCAGCGCGGCCAGCTCGTTCGCCGGCTCGATGTGCCGGTCGGCGATTGGGATGACGACGGCCTGGACCGGGGCGCACCACACGGGAAAGGCTCCCGCGAAGTGCTCGACGAGGACGCCGATGAAGCGCTCCAGCGAGCCGTAGATGGCCCGGTGGATGGCCACCGGCCGAACGTGGTCGCCGTTCTCATCCACGTAGGTGAGGTCGAAGCGCTCGGGCAGCATGACGAGGTCCACCTGGATTGTGGCCGTCTGCCACTCGCGCCCCAGGGCGTCCTCCACCTGGATGTCGATCTTGGGCGCATAGAAGGCCCCGTCGCCTTCCTTCGTGCGGTATCGCATGCCCGAGCTCTCGAGAGCCTCGCGCATGAACTTCTCGGCGCGCTCCCACAGCGCGGGGTCGCCCAGCGCCTTCTCGGGGCGCGTGCCGAACGTGAATTGAGGCTCCAGCCCGAACCATGAATAGGACGTGCGCACCTCACCCAAGAGCGCCTCGATCTCCGAACCGATCTGGTCCGGCCGGACGTAGATGTGGGCATCGTCCGTGACGAAGTGGCGAACCCGTGTGAGCCCGGCCAGCGCACCGGACAGTTCGTTGCGGTGGAGCTTGCCGTACTCGGAGAGGCGCAGCGGCAGATCCCGATACGAGCGCGTGCGGCTCTTGTAGATGAACGAGCTCTCCGGGCAATTCATCGGCTTGAGGCTGAAGGTCTGCTCCTCCGCCTCGATCAGGAACATGTGCTCGCGATAGAGGTCCCAGTGGCCGGACTGCTCCCACAGCTTCTTGGCCACCATCGGCGGCGTATAGATCTCCTGGTAGCCGCGATCCGCCTGCAATTCCCGCATGGCGTTCTCGAGGGTCCGGTAGAGCGTCCAGCCCTTGGGGTGCCAGAACGCGGCCCCCGGAGAGACATCGTGGAAGCTGTACAGATCAAGCTGCACCCCGAGGCGGCGGTGGTCGCGCTTCTTCGCTTCCTCCCGCCTCGCCAGGTAGGCGTCTAGCTCGTCCTGTGTGGGCCAGACCGTGCCGTAGATCCGCTGCAGCATCGGCCGCTTCTCGGAGCCGCGCCAGTAAGCGCCGGCGACCGTCATGAGCTTGAACGGGCCGACGTGGCCCGTGCTGGCCACGTGCGGCCCCTTGCACAGGTCGATGAACTGGCCGTGCTCGTAGGTCGAGGTCGGTGGGAGTGGCTCGCCCGTCTCCTTCGCCCTGGCGGCGAGGTCGTCCAGGATCTCGACCTTGAAAGGCTGGCGGCGAGCCTCGAAGAAGGCGCGGCCCTCCGCGAACGGGACCTCCTTGCGGACGAACGGGTGGTCGGAGGCGATCGAGGCGCGCATGCCGGCCTCGATGGCCGCAAGGTCGTCCGGTGTGAGAGGCCGCGGCAGGAGGAAGTCGTAGTAGAACCCGTCGTCGATAGATGGGCCGATACCCAGCTGGGCGTCCGGGAAGAGGCCGACGACGGCCTCCGCCATGACGTGAGCGGCGGAATGGCGCATGGCATCCAGCTCGGTGTGCGTGCCGGCGTCCAGGAGCTCGTCGACGGAACCACGAACGGCGGCTTCGAACTGCTCCTCCGGCCCGGCTGCAGTGCCGTCCGGGACGGCCACTGCTTGCGCTCCTGCCTGATCGTCCTTGCTCATCTCATCTCCCGATTCGCCGCTACCGTCTCTCGCTGCCCCCGCCGAATACAAAGCCTCCCGTCCGACAGGACGAGAGGCATCTCTCGCGGTTCCACCCGCCTTCGCGCCGACGCCCGCGCGTTCGGCGTCGTCGCGCGCTCTTGTCCGCGCTAACGGGCGGACCCGGACCGGTTGACCGGTCGCTCGCGGGTGGTGCCGTGGCCGGGTGTGATGCCGTCGCTTTCAGCCGTTTGTCGCGGCGACGGCTCTCTTGGATCGATCCGGCGCGGCGTGTCCCGCTCATCGCTTTGGTTGTGGAGTTGGCCGGCGCCACTTGCATGGCCCCGAATGGTGGGCGGTAGAGGACTTGAACCTCTGACCTCATGCATGTCAAGCATGCGCTCTAACCAACTGAGCTAACCGCCCGAGCGGGGCGGATCGTAGCACAGGGGCGGCCGGCGGGGCTCGCCTCCCCTTCTCCCACCGCGATCCGCCGGAAGCACTCTCCCCCGCCGCGAGCCATGGCGCCTTACGGGGTCACATGCAACTCCACTGAAACCCTCAAGGCGTGATTCTCGTCGGGGCAGATGTCGTCGGCGTTGACGTAGGCCACGGCGGTGATCCGCCAGGTGCCCGCGGGTAGCTGCAACAGCGGGTCGGTCATGAACCACTTCTTGAAGTCGGACGATGGGGCAGCGGGATCATAGGCTCCCTGCTTCGTGATCGGCACGACCAGCGGCTTGGCGGCTTCGAGCGTGCTCTCCTTGCAATCTGCCCAGCTGATGCCTTTCACGGACCGACTCCCGCCCACCTCCGCGAAGGAGAAGATGACGGGGCCGCTGGCGGTGGTCCCGAATTTGAGTGTCTCCACGCCTACGAGCGAGAGAGTCGCCTCCCCCTTTATCGTGTCGGTTGCGTGCCAGTCCGCCCGAGGCAACGCTAACTGCAGCTTGAATGGCCCGCTGCTGTCTTCGGCGACGACTGGAGAAGGCGATGGCCCGACTGCAGAAGGCGATGGCCCGACTGGAGAAGGCGACGCGACCGCACAGGCCGCGACGATGATGGCAAGGACCGCAAGGGTCGAGGCGCGAAGACTCATTCCTGCCACGCCTGGGACTCTGGCTGCGTTCATGCAGCACCTCCTCCCGACCGGCTAACCCTCGTGCCCGAACGTGCTCATGAATACCACAATAACCAGCCGGCGTTCGCTCATCAATTCAACGCTTGGAAGGGGTCCCGCCTACACCGCTCAGCGCTCAGTGGCATGTCAAGCATGCGCTCTAACCAACTGAGCTAACCGCCCGGGTGCGGGGCGGATCATAACGCATCAGTCCGGCAGGACGCGGCTGGGGCGGTCCCTCGGCCGCCGATCGAGGGCCGGCCCCGAGCGCCCCAGCCGTTGGAGCCCGGCGTCCGAGTGGCGCCTCCCTACTGCGCGGGTGGGCCGGTGTACGTGATCAGAAACACACCTGACGTGGCATCGACCAGTGCGACTTCATCACAGATGGTGGGTGCGGCGGAGGCAGAAGGCTGACTATTGCCGGGCACAAACGCGCCACCAGAACTCGGAGGGCAAGTAATGTTCCTCCAGCTGAACGCCCAAACCAAGGTGGTGTCGTACGACGCGTCGGTCATCGAAGCGAGTTCGGCGCTAGTAGGCTGACCATCAGGGCAAGCGGCGACGCCGGTACGGCATAGGTCATACGCGACAGTGGCGGGGACCGAAGCGATCCGGCCATTTGGCGGCGCCAGACTAATACTCGCCGTCGGGTAGGTGCGTGCCTGCGCCAGCGGCTGATCTGGGACGGACAAAGCCGCCCGACCACCACTGGCACCTGGGGAGACTGTCGAGGTCCGGGCAACGCAACCCGCGAGTCCGACGAGCACGCTGAGCGCAGCCGCTAGGACGGGACTCGCGCGCCGGGCCATGGCGTGGCCCTCATCAAGCCACGCGACCACGGAACTACCCATCTGTTCTCCCCCGCGAATACCGCTATAACTGCGCGGCCTTCGCTCGCCCGATGGACGTTTCGAGGGCGCTTCCCTACATCACTCAGGGTCTAGTGGCATGTCAGCATGCGCTCTAACCAACTGAGCTAACCGCCCGAGCGGGGCGGATCGTAGCACAGCCCAACCCACGTGCGCGGAGTCGCGATTGAGGGATCAGCGTGGCGATCCGGGCGCTCGATCCGGAGCGTTTACGGCATCCACACCTGAGATGTGGCCTTGCCGAATGGCGCGGGCGAGTCGAACTCCTTGGTCCATGACTCCGAGCCTTTCGCATACCCGATCTCTCGCACAGATGTGACCGCTCCGTCGGCCGCCACTGTTCCCGAGAGCATCGCCAGACGCGTCCCGGCGTCATCCAGGGCGAGGCCCCAAACCACCGCTGAAGGATCGATCATGGCGACCGTCGCCAGCTGGCCGACCCCCAGCAGCGCCTCGATCGGTCCGGCGTAGACGGTGGTCTCGGTGGCTACGGACAGGTACCGCCTGTCTTGAGACACCGCGAAGACGCGAATCCCTGCCAGGGCCGGCGACGTTTCGATCGTCGCGGCCGCCACATCCACGACGCCAAGCCGTGAAACCTGCTCCTTGTCGGTTGTCAGAACGAGCAGCCGAGTCTCATCCAGCCAGGCCACGAGTGGAGTGAACGGCTGCGCCGGGGCGGGTTGCAGAGGTCGAAGAGCGCCATCGGGGGCAACCAGCCAGTAACCCTGAGTTTCGCCGTCCGTCGTGACCATCGCGATCGCGCCACCGGGCGATCGATCGAGTGCGGCGATCTCAGCCGTCGGGGCCGGTCCCTCCCACTTCAGCGGAAGCGCCCTTCCCGCGGATGCCGGCGTCCCGGCGGATCGGACCTCGATGGATCCGCGGCCGGCTATCGCCAGGCTGGTGCCAAACCGGGCGACTCCCGTGGCCGAAGGCAAAGGCGCCAGGGCTGTCCAGCGATCGGGTGCTTCGAACCCCCACAGTCCGAGTCCGCCGCTCACGCCGTCTCCCAGGACGACCAACTGAGGCGTCCCCAACCCGGCAGTCGTCGACTTGGATGTGGCCGTGCGGCCGGAACGATCGGCAGTGGAGACCGGCGATCCCGCGCATGCTGAGGCAAGCAGGGACAGCGCCGCGGCGACCCCTGCGATGCGGATGTACCGTCGATCTCCCGTCATGTCTCCCCTTCCCCGCACTCGTACGGAGTCTCCGTTAAGTCGTCCGTGGCCGCCGCGCCGACGGCCACGGACGAGCATTCAGCGACGCGCGAGCCTACTCGACGACGTCGCCGCCAAGAATGGTCCCGTCTCCGGCGTCCACGTACAGGGTGACCAGCGAAACGTAGTCTGCCGCCACGCCCGACGGCTTGACGTTCGCGACCCAAGCCAGCCGGTACGGGGCAGGAGCGGCGGAGAGCTTGGCGGCGTCGAACGTCGCATTTGGGCCGACCCACTCGAGGGTCATCTGCTGGACCGCGTAGCTCGACGCACGACCGGCGAACCAGCGATCGAACTGGCCGTTGACGACCTTCTTCGCGTCGTCGATCCCGAGCCGATCGGCCGGCCCAGCCGCCAGCGGGTGTTCGACGTGAGCGACGCTCTGGATTCGCCCGTCAGGCCAGACATGGACACGGGTCTCATCCCCGCGAACCTTGATACCGTCCTGCGAGCGGTCCCAGTGGACGTTCCATCCGCCCAGAACCGCATCGGCGTCGGCCTGGTACTGGCCCGCCACCGCGACGCCGGAGGCGGAGAGGCCGCGTGTGGCCGCCGTCGTCGCCGCTTCCTTGTCGATCTTCGGCGAGGTGACGGAGGGCCGGTCGAAGCGCACCGCGGCGACCAGGCGACCCGTCGGATCGAACTGAGTCAGGGCCAGAGGCTGGCCCGTGCGGTCGACCTCCTCTACCTCGTCGTAGTCGGTCGGTCGATTGGTGTCGTGAACGTGCTTGCCCGTGCGATTCGCCCCGACCGGGAAGCCGAAGGCATCCCTGGCCGACGCCGCACGACGAAACACGTCGGGGCTGTCGTCGGCATTGATGACGGTCGCGGTCACGACCGGGGGACCGGCTTTCGCGGCGTCCACGCCGCCTGTGCCAGTTCCCGTGCTGGAGCCACCGGCGCTGTTGGCGACCATCCGATCGGCCGTGGCGGCCAGACCGAACACCACCACGGCGGCCGCCAGGACCGCCTTGATGGCCCCACCAGTCATGGATGTTGCAGATGTTCTTCTTCCAGTCATCGTCACCACCCCGGAACGCCGTTGAAATTGGGATTGCCCCACCAATTCGCTTGGAATGGATCGGCCGAGTCCGGATAGGCGTATCCACCGATGCTCATCGCGTAGGTGAATGCCGAATATGCGGACCTGACATGCAGGATGTTGGCGTTGAGGTAGCTCCAAAACGCCTGCTCGAACCGAAACGCGGCGCTGTCGTAGGTGGAATTCACGTAGCCGAGGTAGAACTCCTTCTGGGTCGATGACTTCGTCTTCTCGATCTGGAAGGCGTCCGGCATGGTGCTCGAATTCGCACCGAGCATGCACGTCGACATGATCACCAGGTTGAAGACTCCGCCATGGGTTGCCGACTTGATGGCGCTCGACCTGATCTTGTCCCGCCCCGAGTCGTTGCACGCGCCCGAGCCGGGGTCCTGGAGAATGGCCGAGTCGACGTTCGGATAGCCGGACGCAGCCCAGTAGTTGTCACCGTGCGTGTGGGCGTAGACCGCCCAGGGGTATGCCACGTTGCCGAGGAATGCCGATGTCGTGAAAGCGGGCCCGAGGTCCCCGCGCAAGGGGGCGTACCCGAGCCTGGTCAGTTGAGCGTTGGCGAGGTTGTAGAGCTGCTGGGGGTACGTGTCCGTGAACCCCAGGCAGTTCGAGCTGAAGCCGTCGGAGTTGGACCACACGTCTCCCCGATGGGCTGACGCCGCCTGAGCCGTCGCACCGAGCGTCGACGCCGCAAGCAAGAGAGAAACGAGCAATATCTCCGCTCGTTTCATGGGACCTCCTATGAAAGGCGGGCGGAAAGCGACCTGCGGCGGGAAGCGGTGAGTGCGAGGTGCGAATGGCGGGCAGCCATTGGCGTCCGCTGAGAACGTGGCTAGTCGATGGCCCCTCCTGGCAAAGAGCACGCCGTCAAGAAGGCCGACGGCCGGAAGCCCCAGCGCCGCAGCCTCCCCATCTGGTCGGATCACTCGGCGACTGCCGCGCTGGCGACCCGACTCTACGGGGACCCGCTTATCTCGGGCTTATCAGGGTCCGCCCCACCAGCCGTGCGCCTGCGGCCGAGCGCGTCTATGCCTCGGGTAGTCTCATTGCCAGGGGGTCGGACTCGGCCGGCCTCGAGCCGCGATGGTCCATCTTCACGTAGCGGATTGGTCCGCGCCGGAAGGCCAGGGCAGCGAGCGCTCGCGGCACGGCAACGATCCACAAACCGCCGAAGAGCGCGACGCGGAACGTGCGTCTCAGTCGCTCCGCCCTGGGGAGCGTTCCGCCGTCCACATGGCTCTCCCAGCGAAGCGCGTCCCAGCCGAGGAGGGCGCTCGTGCCCAGGTAGCCGCCGACGATCGAGGCCAGGGCCCGGCGCCGTCCGGTCACGGCCGCCGATGCCGCGGCCCCCAGGATGATCGGCGGGACGGCAAGCTGGCCCACGTACGTGATGAAATCGAGTCGGGCGCCGGCTGACAAGCGCCGGCTCGCCACCACCGCCGGCCCGTGCTCGAAGGCCCGCCTCAGCGCACCTTCCGCCCAGCGAAAGCGCTGGCGCCACAGACGCTCTCCGCTACGAACGGGTTCCTCCCAGACTTCCACGTCGAGGGCCCAGGCGACGCGTTCCCCGGCAGCGGCGGCGATCCGACTCGACAGATCGATGTCCTCGGTCAGCGCCGAGGCGCGCCATCCTCCGACCCGGGCCAGCAGCTCCCGACGAACCATGATGCCGTTACCCCGGAACTCGGAACAGCCTCCGAGCGCCCAGCGGCCGCGGTTGAGCTCGCCGTCGAGCGTCTGCTCGTCGGCCTGCGCGCCTTCAAGCCATCCGCAGTTCGAGTCGAGGATCCGCCGCCGCGCCGTGACGGCATTCGCCCCCGCCGCGAAGTACCCGGCCGCCCTCCGAAGGAACCAGGGCTCGAGGCGAGCATCTGCATCGAGCACGAGGATAACATCGCCGCCGCACTCGTCCGGCTGAGCCGCCGTGAGTGCCGCGCCCTTCCCGTCCAGTAGGCCCTCTCCGCGTCGCGAAATCACTCGTGTGACCGCCCCGATACCAGAATCCGCCGCGGCCGCCAAGACGGCGTCGGCGGTGCCGTCGGTCGACCTGTCGTCCACGACGATGAGCTCGAACAGCGGCCGGCCGTCTCTCCTCCGGTAGTGTTGACGGCTGACGTCGGTCACCAGCTGCCGCAGAACGGCGGCCTCGTCTCGGGCGGCCACGACGATGCTGAACGTGGGCGGATCGGCGGCGCCGGCGAGAGCGTCGGCGGCCTCCTCCGGCGAGATGGGCGGCCGGCGCGAGGCCAACGCGACGGGAACGGCGCAGCCCAGGGCAACTCCGGCCGTGATCAACGGGATCGCGCGGCTCATGCGTCTGCCACTCGCCAGGAGTCCGACGGCGAAACCACCGAACAGGATCCCCGCCGCAGCGGCGCGCCACTGGGCCGGGGTCGCGGGCGCGTTCTCGTTCGCCTCCGATTCGGCCACGAGCGCGCTCGTCATCAGGATGACTCTCTGTCTTCCAGGCCTCGCTTTGAGGCGTGGGGCACGGCTGAATCCACATCGGCGTCCGTGGCTGCGGCAGCGCCCGAGGCCAACTCGCTGGAGGAGAGAGCGATGGTGATTGGATCTGCCGCCGCTGCGCTCATAGGCGAGCCTGCTCGAGCCTCCACCTCGGCCGGACGGAGGGAACCGCGATTCACGACGCTGGCCACCCCCGCCAGTGCGGTCACGATCCCGGCGACGAGAATCACCCCCTCCGGCTGAACGATGTCGGCGATGAAACCGACGACGAGGATCGGGGCGAGGCTGGAGATGGAGACAAGCATGTTCAGCACGCCGAAGACCCGGCCCCTGACTTCTTCCGGCAGATCCTCCTGGAGCTGCGTCTGGGCCGATATGGCCACGACGGCGTAGGAGCAGCCAATCAGGTAGGCGATCACGATTACCAGGGACAGGACCGAGACGACCCGGCTCGCCTCACGGAACTGGGCCCCTACGTTGTTCTCGAGGAAGTGCGAGATCGGCCCGGCGAACGACAGCAGCGCCACCAGTATGCCGAGACTGATCATGCCGACCTCGATGGCCCGCCGCCGTGGAGCGAGCCGTCCGAAGTAGTTCAGGCCTACGATCCCGGTCACGATGCCGAGCCCGAGCGGCAGCACCACCACGACGAAGTCCTTCTCTCCAAGAGCGAGCGTGGTCTCCGCGAAGCCGACGCCCAACACGCCCAGGATCCCGATGAGCGCCCCGGTGATCCCCAGGAATGAGAGCGTCCAGCGGACCCCTCGATGGTCGCGGATGTAGGCCATCCCCTCGCCAAGCTCGCCGAGCATCGTCTCGACCGCTCGCTCCGCGTCCGCGACGGCCTGCCCGGCAGTCTCCGCACCCTCTTCCGGAGGCGGGTCAGAGGGCAGCGTCCAGCAGAACACCGCCGCCACGAAGTACATGCCGGCGACTATGGCCACCAGCGCCTGGGGACTGGCCAGGGCGATCAGGAACGGGCCGACCAGGGCGAAGCCAAGGGCAAACGCTACGTTCGACGTCAGCGTGAAGAAGCCGTTCGCGGCCACAAGCTGGGGGCGCGGAACCAGGTACGGGATCATCGATGCTTCCGCCGGGCCGAAGAAGGTGGTGATCGTCGCCACCAGCACCATCAGCGTGTAGAGCAGCAGCAGGTTGTTGCCGACAAGGACGATCGCCAGGAAGGCGAGGCCGCGGAGCACGTTCGTGATGACCAGCATATGCCGCTTGTCGACCCGATCGACGAAGACCCCGGCGATGGCCGAGAAGACGATGGCCGGCACCAGGAAACTCAGGAAGAGCGCGCTGATGGCCGTGTTGGAGTGCGTCATCTCCCGGATCAGAATCGTCAGGCCGTAGATGACCGTGTTGCCGCCGACCTGCGTCGACAGCTGGGCCAGCCAGAGCAGCAAGAACGGCCTGTTCTGAAGTACGGCCAGGCCGCCCGGTTCGGGGGTCGGTTGCTTCGTCCTTCGCTTCGGGCTCGTGCCAGTGCTCTTGCTCTTGCGGAGTCTCTTCGGCGATACGGTTGCCTTCATCGGTCGGGGTCCGGGCCGGCGGATCGTCCGTCACGAGTCTGAGGCGCAACGGCACGGCTGATGCCCGGATCTCCCCGCGACACGAAGCCCGTGAGGCGACGTTCCAGCGTCCTCCGATCCAGCAGGACGTGGCGACCGCAGCCGCGGCAGCGCAACCCTATGTCGGCTCCGAGCCGGTCCACGAGCCACTCCCGGCTGCCGCACGGATGAGTCCGGCGGAGGGTCAGCACGTCACCGAGCATGAATTCGACGACCTGGGGCCCAGACGGGGACACTAGGCCGGCCTGCGACGATGGGTCGTGATCGGATTGCTCATCGAGGCCGCTCAATCTATCAGAGCCAGGGGCGCGCGTCGCGGCCGCTGGCCCGCTGGGGTGGGCAGGCCGAGACTGGAGCGGCACGCATCGGGCCGCCCTCGACGAGGCGCTAGGAGGGCGGCCGGGCCGGAGGCGTTCTCCCTCCCTGGGCCTGCATTTCCAGGAAGATGCCCACCCCGAGCAAGATCAGGCCCACCAGAGCGATGACTCCGGCGAGGGGGGTTGGGTCCGAGCCGGTAGGGACGCTCCCCTGGCCGCCCGGCGGGCTGGAACCGGGTGGGTTGGAACCGGGTGGGTTGGAACCGGTCGCACCCGGCGACGAAGGTTCGAGCGGAGGCAGGGTCTGCGTCGAGCCCGTCCAGCCCGGCGGAATCGGCCCCGTCGGCGCCGGCTGCGGGCCGTAGGTGGCCGAGGCGGCGACGCTGTTGTCGGCCAGCCAGGCCTTGTTGAACGAGCTCGTGTCGACGCCGAGCGCGGCCGTGAAGGCCTCGTCGTCGGTCGCGCCGCTGCCGTATGCCTTGACGAGCTTCTGGATCGCGGACTTCCCGTACTTGCGGACCATGAAGTCCACCGCCGAGACGGACTCGGCGTAGGAGAGATATATGCGTGCCTGGTCGAGAGCGAAGTACCCTGCCAGGGCTGGGAGCGGAACGAGGCTCCCGTCTTTGGCCGCTCGGGAGACCAGCTGGCGGTTGTCGCTGCCGTAGCCTTCGGAAAGGTAGACCGCCAGACCCTCGTTCAGCCACCGAGGCGGCGAGTGGTAGGGATTGTCTGTGATGTCGCTGAAGACGATGTGGGTCAGCTCGTGAGGGACGACCGTGCTGCCGTAGGCCAGATCGCTGGGGGCCACCAGGGCGAAGCAGGTGCGGTAGGTCGTCTGGGTTTGTCCGCCGATCGTCTCGGGGACGCTCAGGCCTCCCTGGAAGGCGCTCTGACTCGGGTAGACGTAGAAGTCGACCGGCTTGGTCTCATTGATGCCCAGGAAGGCGGCCGACTTGGTGAATCCCTGCTCGCCGTACGCGAGTAGCTGCTGGGCGTACGCGTCCGTTCCCTGGAACCAGTGGATCGTGACCAGCTTGCCGGTCTTCGCCTTCCATGCGAACCGGTCGTCGGCGTAAGTGACGTGAATGTCGGGGCCGGCCTGGACCGTTCCGTCGGCGAAGACGGCCTGGAAGTGGGCCGTCAGGGGCTGGAAAGGAGCAAGATCGCCACCGGATGTGTCCAGGGTGTACGTGAGCGCGGTCGATCCCTGACTCTGGAGCGCGGAGACCGAAGGCCCTATGTCGCCGGGCAGCTCGATGACGATCTGCGCCTGCGCGATTCCGCCGCCACTGTAGGGCTGGGTGAAGACGATTCCCTTTCCGAACGTGGACTTGGCAGACGGAGTCCCGAACGCGACGGACGCGCCGCTGGCCACGCCCGGAGCCATCAGCACTGCGACGACGGTGCAAAGCAGGACGGCCACGGCGGGGCGGAGCATCCGCCGGCGTGAGAGCGGCCTCATGACCCCGAACCCCACGTCAGGCCCGCGTATCGCACCAGGCCCTGGCTGTTCGGGAACGCGCCCAGCAGACCCTGGGCGGCGAGGGAGTATCCGGCCCCGTAGTCGACCGGGATCACCGGCGCCTGGTCCGCGACGACCGCCTGAGCCTGATCGAAGGCCTGCTGCATCGACGTGGCGTCGGTGGCCGAGAGCGCTCGCGAGACCGCCGTATCGAAGTCGGCGTTCGTCCAGCGGCCGAAGTTGTTGGTCTGGCCGGAGCCAAGGAGAAGCCCCAGGAAGTCGTTGGCGCCCGGGTAGTCGGCCACCCAATCCATCTCCCAGAAGGCCGGCGGATCGGTGAGGAGGCGCTGGTTGTAGCTCGCCCAGTCGAGTGCCTCGAAGGAGATGTCGATGCCCAGGTTGTCGTGGAGCTGGCGCACGATGGCGCCGTCGAGGCCGGAGCCGCCGGTCACCAGAGTGACGCTCGGAAAGCCTGCGCCGTTGGCATAACCGGCCGCGGCAAGCTCGGACTTAGCCTTGACGAGATCCAGCTTGGGACCGAAGTCCGTGGCGCTGTGGCCCGGTACGCCGTCCGGGACCATGCCGGTTGCCGGGACGGTAAGGGGGTTCGCGAGCAGAGCCACGATGCGGTTCCAGTCGATGCCCAGAGCAAACGCCCGCCGCACGTGGACGTCGTTGAAGGGAGCCTTGGTGGTGTTGAAGCCGTAGAACTCGATCGAGGGGGACGGCTCGATGCGAA
Organism: Chloroflexota bacterium; assembly: GCA_003158295.1. Lineage (GTDB taxonomy): Bacteria > Chloroflexota > Limnocylindria > Limnocylindrales > CSP1-4 > Fen-1039. Next base: position 64,028 of record PMIP01000053.1, read on the forward strand.
GCGACGGGCCGAGCGTCTTGTCGTATGCGATCCAGGTGGCGTCCCCAACGGAGATAGGGGTGTAGTCGAGACCGCCGGCCTGGAACATATCCACCGGGCTGTTGCCACCGGTAGAACTCAGAAGGTGGATGGTGCCTATGGCCGGCTTGCCCGCCCAGTAGTGCGGGTTGGCGGTGAGAGTCGTCTCGGTGTCCGTGAGGCCGCTGAGTACATACGCGCCGCTACCAACGAAGCTGCCGGGCTCCAGGAGGCTCGGCTTTGAGTCGAGGTCTGGCGGCACGACCGCCAGCGTGGGGCTGGAGGCGATCGACGGGAAATCGGCTGCGGGGTTCGCCAGGTCAACCTGGACCTGTGTGGAGCTCGGCGCACTGATGCCGACCGACGAGGCCGGCCCGCTCCCCTCTCGGTACGCGCGGGCGCCTGCGACGTCATCGAGCAGCGAGGCCAGCTGACTGGGCTTGGCAGGCGCGAGGACCCGCATCCAGCTCTTGACGACGTCGGCGGCGGTAAGGGCCCTGCCGTCCGAGAACGTCAGGCCGGGTCTCAGCTGGAAGATCACCCGCTTCCCGCCCGCCTGCGTCTCCCAGCTTGCAGCCAGGGCCGGCTGCAAGTGCTGGTTGGAGTCGACGGCCGTCAGCGACTCGAATAGCTGCGAGACCACTTCAGCGCTTCCGGCGTCCGATTGGACGGCCGGATCAAGAGACGCAGCGGCGGCGCCCAGGATGGTGACGCTGTTGCGAGCCGCAACGGCTGGCGAGGCGTGCCAGGCCATCCCTACGATCACGATGACGGCAAGCGCAGCCGTTCCGCACACGAGGACGAGGCGGCTCGGCCGGTCGTGTTTCGACCCGGCGGGAACGGTCCACGGACGGGCGTACGTCACGGAGCGATCCGCTTCGATGCGACTGGATCCAGGGTCAAGCCTGACATGGCGGGAGTATAGGGTCGCCGCGCCAAAGACACGGAGAAACCTGACTCCGCGTTCCGAAGCCTAGTTGGTCCGATTCGCGCGCTCCAGGGCCGCCGACGCGACGGCCGTCAGCTGCCCCAGGGCTCTCTTGCCGGCTGCCGCAGCTGCGGCCGGAACCACGAGCCCTACCAATCCCGCCACGCTCCCGACGACACACAGTGGCGCACCGATCAAGCGGGCTTCTGGCCCTGAATCCTCCTGGAGCGAGCCCGCTTCGAGAATGCGCCGCCACATGCCGCCGTTCGAGCGGAGCGTGGGCGCGCGCCGCTTGAACAATCCGGACGCGGCCACGATCCGCAGCCCCGGCTTCGCGGCGCCGGCGGAAGCACGCCGAATGGCCGACCCCGGCACGGGAGCGGCCGGCCTGGGCTCCAGGTACGCCACGAACGCATGCGTAGCCCCGCAGAACGCGGTTGCGTGGCGAACGGTCAGCTGGGCTACCTCCTCGCGTGTCGTTGCGCCAGCCAGGTCGCGGGCGGCTTCCACCAGGGCGTCGACGCTGGGCCGGCTCGAGCGAGCGGACTCCACGGCCGCGGCTCCGGCTGCACCGGGGTCGCTCCGAAGCCGCTTCGCCCTGTACAAGGCCGCGTCGGCTGCCTCCACGAGTGCCGTGTTCTCTCGCCCATCGGTCGGCCAGTGAGCGGCCCCGATGGATGCGCCGACGTCGATCCCCATGCCGCCGACGGGAGATGCCCCGACGCTCTCACGAACGGCGACGCGGACACGAGCAGCGACCTCCTCTGCGTGGTCGCTGGATGCCCCGATGAGGAGCACGGCGAACTCGTCGCCGCCGTAGCGATAGGCGCTGTCGTTCTGGCGGATGGCGCTGACGATCGCCTTCGCCACCACCTCCAGGAGCGTGTCTCCCGCGGGGTGGCCGTAGGCGTCGTTGAAGGCCTTGAACGAGTCCAGGTCCATCATCAGCAACGAGAACGGCTTGCCCGCCTCGATCACCGATGAAAGGTCGCGCTGGAACGTGCCGTGGTTCCGCAGCCCCGTGAGAGCGTCCAGATCGGCGCGGGTGGCCATGGTGACGTGGGCCTCGGCGTTCTGCAGGGCGATCGACGCCTGGCCTGCGAACAGCTTGCAGAGCTCGAACTCGTGCTCGGTGAAATGCGTCTCCGGACCGCCCAAACGGGTCAGGTTCAGGCTGCCGACTACGTTGCCGTGGACTCTCAGTGGGACCACGATCATGTTCTGGGTGGTCTGTACGTCCCCGTCGACGCCGCGGTCCGCTCCCGGAACAGATGGCTTGGCGTCCAGCCCGGGACGAACCGCGTTGTCGAGGCCTGCGGTCAGGGCGCTCTCGCCGACATCGTTGGCGCAGACGGCGTCGCCGCGTCCGATGACCCAGCTCGTGAGCCCGTCGTCGAAAGAGGCGCTGTCCGGAGTTGGGTCGATGATCTCGCCCGAGTCCGCCCGGGCCAGGACCGGTTCGATGCGGCCGGCCACACCCTCCCGGCGATAGATCGTCAGACGGTCGTAACGGACGACCTTCCCGATCGTCTCCGCGATCTGTTCGAGGACTTTGCGCGGATCCAGGGTCGAGACCAGTTGCTCGCTCAGGTCGAGAAGTCTTCGCTGGGCGACAAGCTGTCGCTCGAGCAAGGCGTGCTCCCGCTCGAGCTGCTCGATGTTGTCGGCGTTCACCATCGCCTGCGCCGCATACCGGCCGAAGATCGAGAGTGCCCTCTCGTCGTCCGGGCCGTACCTGCCGACGCCTTGCTTGGAGACGACCAGGACCCCCTGCACGGCATCGCCGTAGGACATGGGCACGAGCAGCATCGATTCCGGACCGGAGCTCGAGCGGAATATGGAGCGCCGTTCAACGGAGGCGTCGGGGATGATCAGCGGCTCGTTGCGCTTGGCGACCCAGCCCGGCAGCGTCTCGGTCTGGCCGGCCATCAGAGTCTCGAGAGGCGGCGACTCGATGCCGGCGAAGGTCCCCGACGCGGCAACGGGCCTGAAGAACTGGCCCTGCGGGTCGAGTCGGTAGACACGAACCGTGTCACAGTCGACCAGGAGACCCATCTCGGCCACGATCGCCTGGCCGATGGCGGCGACGTCGCGGAGCTGCGTCAGCTTCAAGCTCAGTTCGTGGATGGCGGTCAGCCGGTTGGCCAGCGACCCAACGGAGGCGTACAGGCGTGCGTTCTGCAATGCCGTGGCCAGCTGACCGGCCAGACCGGTGGCCAGGCCAAGGTCCCGAACCGTCCAGGGATGGGGCTTGCGATGGATCACGACCAGCAACCCGAGATTCTCTCCTCCGATGCGGCACGGGACGCCGGCCAGCCCGACGATCCCCTCGGCTTCCGTTACGGACCCGATCTCTTCGGTTATCGGGTTGGCCTGGTCGTTGAGTGGCACCGCCACGAGTGGGGTCTCGGGCCAGCGCTGCATGATCGACTGGAGCGGCATGGCCGCCTGGCCGTCCAGCGCCTCGAGAACCTTCTCCGAAACGAATCGGCTGGCCGTCAGGATCAGAGAGTGGTCGGCCTCCTCGCGCCAGAATGCCGCCCCATCGGCGGCCAGGACGAGTTCCACCGAGGCCAGGACCTGGTCGAAGACGCGCTGTCGCGCGGCCATTTCGGCCTCACCGTCGAGGAGGTCGCGGTTGAGTGCGGGAGTGTCGGCCGCGGGGTGGGCCTCGCCTTCGTGCGCCCGTCCCTGCGCCGGTCGACCGGCATTGTGCCCGGAGTGGGGGCTCTCCATAGCGGTCCTATTGTGGCGCGTCCCGACCGCCTCGGTAGGGGTCTGGTCGTAAGGGCCGGCACGGGCTCGAGGTCCTACCGATGGGCCGGGTCAGTCGACCCGGCCGCCGCTCCTCGAGCCGACCTCCGCCGAGTTGCCGCTCTGGCCCTCACGATCCGCGCCGTGATGGGTGTCGTCCGCCTCATGCGGGTGCGTGTGGGCCAACGCTCCGTGGCCGTGGAGATGCTCGTGGATCAGGTTCGCCCGCACCAGCAGAGCCGTATCGGCCAGAACGGCTGCCGGAGGTCCGTCGGCGATGACCCGTCGATCCTCTCCCAGCACGACGACCCGGTCGGCGATGATCGGCACGATGTCGAGTTCGTGCGTGGCGACGACGAGGGTCCGCCCGGACGCCGACAAACGCTGGATCAAGTCCACCAGGAGCCACTTGGTCCGCGGATCCAGCGAGGCCGTTGGCTCGTCCAGCAGCAGCACATCCGGACGCAGGGAGAGCACCGAGGCGATGGATGCCCGCTTCTTCTCACCGCCGGACAGTTCGAACGGGGCTCGATCCGCGAGATGAGCGATCTCCATCGCGGCCAGGGCTTCGTTGCAGCGCTGCTTGACCTCTTCCTGGCTCAGGCCCAACTGGAGCGGCCCAAAGGCCACGTCGTCCAGGACCGTCGCGCTGAACAGCTGGATGTCCGGGTCCTGGAACACGAGACCCACCTCGCGATGGAAACGAAAGCCATCCTCGCCCTGAGCGACGGCGGCCACGTCTCGACCGAGAGCTCGCATCGTTCCGTCGGTTGGCCCCACGACTCCATCCAGCAGCTTGAGCAACGTCGACTTCCCACTGCCGTTCGCGCCCAGAAGGACGACTCGCTCGCCGGGCCATATCTGGAGATCGATGCCGTCGAGCGCAACCTGACGGCCGGCGTAGACGTATCGGACGCCCCGCAGGTCGTAGAGCGGCTCGCCCGGTCCAACCGGGGCCGCCGCGACTGTATGTTCGAGACCGGCGGTCATGGCAGCAGCCGCCCGACCAACACGGCGGCCGCGGCCACGACGGCGACTCCCGCCAGCGCCGCCACATCCGAGGTTCGGAGCCTGTACGTGGCGTAGGTGCGGATCTCACCCGCGAAGCCCCGCGAGAGCATCGCGGCGTAGACGTCGTTGCTCATCTTGAATGCCCGGCTCATCAGGTTGCCCATGGTGCCCGTGATCCAGCGCCGCTGCTCTCCGCCGCTCGTTCGCCCCACCACGCGGCTCTTGCGCGCCAGGAGGATCCCATTGGCCGTGTGCAGGAAGAGGAAGATGTAGCGGTAGGTCATCGACAACACGAGCACGAAGACCTGCGGCACCTTGAGCGCCCGCAGGCTCTTGAGGACGTCGGCCCAGGGCGTGGTCACCACCAGGAGCACAGCCAGCGAGACCGAGACGCCGACGCGGCTGACGAAGATGAGCGCTCCTGCAAGGCCGTTCCACGAGGGCGCCAGGTGGGCCGGTCCGAGGGCCAGATCGAAGATCCGCGGTCCCGGGACGAAGAAGATGGCCGGCAGGACCACTACTCCGGCGAAGAACGGGATGCCGAGCCAGACGCGCTTCACGAAGAAGGCGAACGGAACCCGGCTGGCCCGCGCCGCGGCGAGAGTGCCGGCGTAGAGAAGCGCCAGCCCGGCAACCGACGTGGTCAAGCTGGCCGCCAGGATGGCCGCCAGCAGGCCGATCATCTTGGCTCGCGGATCGCGCCGCTGCAGCCAGCCGTCGGATCTGGCGTGGTGCTCGGTGAAGATCGCCTGCTCGATGTTGCCGGTGATGCCGCCCAATGTGCGCTCGAGCCAGCCGATCCGACCTTCGAGAGGCCGGCCCCTTCCGACGGCCGGCGCGGCAGTAGTCATGACCGAACCCCCATCGCCGCAGTCATGCTCCGACGCCCTCCGGCGCCACCTCTTCTGCGCCGTTTCGTCGCAACGCGCGGGCCAGGCCGTAGACCGCCCCCCCGACGAGCAAGACGCCGAGGATGCCGGAGATCTCGTAGCCGACGGCCGCATGCCAGAGCGGCGCGCTGGCATGGGAAAAGAACGGCAGGGGCACGCTGTAGCCCGACAGAGGAGCGCTGAAGATGCCGGAGAGATCTTGCAGGCCCGACGGGACGTAGCCGAACGCCGCCTTCACGTTCTCCGCGCTCCCCTCCCCGTAGGCAAACCCCGGAGCGATGAGCCCGATCGGCGCTATCACCGCAATGGCCGTGAAGGCCGCGCCGATGCGTTTCAGGCTGGCGGGCAGCACCAAGTACGCCGCCGGGACGAGCACGAGGCCGATGACTGCGGTCACGAGGAGCATCGTCGCCACGGAAGGCCAGTCGACCCGAGACCAATCGGCTCCGAACATCCGATTCGGATTCCCCCCGCCTTCAACCAGACCCACGACCGCAAGCACGGCCGCGGAGCCGGCCGCCGCGGCGGTGACGACCTGCCAGAGCGGCCGACGGGCCGCGGTCCCGTCGATGGCCGCGTCCGGGGCGAAGATGCCGCGCAGGCTCGTCAGGTACTCCGGATGGCGCCGCTGGAGGTAGGAGACTCCGAGACCCGTGATCAGCCCCTCGACGATCGATGCGCCGAAAACGTGAGCGGCCAGCATCGCCGGGATGGCCTCGGAGAGACCGTACGGGCTGTACAGAGCGTGGCCGTTCTGCGAGAAGAGCACAGGTTCGATCCCGAGCTCGATGCCGACCGCGAGCGCAGACACTGTGATCCCGGCGTATGCGCCGATCCCGGCGGCGACGGCCCGCCGGGTGGAGAGCACCGGGGATCCGGCGGCTAGCACTCGATAGGTCGCGTAGCCCACGAAGGGCAAGATGATCCCCATGTTCAGACAGTTGGCGAAGATCGCCAGAATCCCCCCGTCCCCAAAGAAGAGGGCCTGGAGTATCAGGGCCGTGCTCACCGCAACGGCCGCGGCCCATGGGCCCAGGACGACCGCGATCAGCGTCCCCCCTACTCCATGTGCCGTCGTTCCGCCCGGAACCGGAATGTTGAACATCATGATCGTGAAGCTCAAGGCGGAGAAGATGGCCAGGAGCGGCACGGTTCGGTTGTTCAGTACCTTCTTGACTCTCTGCGTGGCGACGGCCCAGATGGGGATCGTTGGCACGGCGAGCGCGAGCGAGACGGCGGGCGCCAGATAGCCGTCGGGAATGTGCACCGTCCGCTTCCTCCGTTGCGCCTGTCGAGACTCGTCGCTATTGCAACGCGTTGCGCTACGATCCTATTCTAGGGCGCGTCGGCAATGCCCCACAATCGAGCGAGGAGAGAGGACCGCACGGTGCCACAGCCCGACTCACCAGATCCTGCACGAGCCTCCGTAGCCAGCCCGTGGGACGGCGTCGCCGATCGGCTGCGCGCCAGCGGGCTGCGCTGGACTCCCCAGCGGCGCAATCTCGTCGAGGTTCTGCGCGAGCACGAGGGCCACGTCACCGCGACCGATCTGATAGCTCGCTGTCGCGAGCTGGATGGGACCACCACTCCCTCAACCGTGTATCGGACGCTCGACGTTCTGGAGAACCTCGGTCTGGTCAGGCATGGCCACGCCGCGGACGGCCGCGAGGAGTACCACGTCCTCCCCGAACACGTTCACGGCCACCTCTACTGCGTCGGCTGCGGCACCACGTGGGAGATCAGGCCGGAGACCGGAGCCTTGATCGTGGACGCTCTGGCGGCCGACCTGGGCTTCTCCGTGGACCTGACACACGTCACGATCGCCGGTCGCTGCGAGGGCTGCCAGGAGTAGACGGCCCGGTGGGTCGGCGGCCGACGGACCGCTACGAGCTGGCTTCGTGTCGGTCGAGATCTCCAGCGCGAAGTGCCGTCCAGGCGGCCCACGCGGCGAGCGCCATCCCGGCCACGAAGACCGGCCACGGGTACCAGCCTGGCATCTCGCCGCTCATCAAGGCCGGAGCGTCCAGAGTGAAGCTCAGGACGACAATCAGGCCGCCGGCGACGGCAGTCGCCAGCCTCCGCCGGTCAACCAGAGGCGGCCTTCCCGAATGGCTCGCATGAGCTGCCGCCAGACCGAATCCGATGAGCGCGGCGCTCACTGCCACCGGCGCCCAGACCGGTCCAGCCCACGGCACCGGGATGAGGAACAGCACGTCCCAGGTCCCGGGCGAGTGGGGCCAGCCGATGAATACCCACAGCCAGGCGTAGTAAGCGATGTCCCAAACGCCAAACGCGACCGATGTCCAGGCCAGCCGATCGACCCATCGGCGGCCGAAGACGCAGCCGATCCAGGCCAGCAGCACGAGAGTCACGAACTCGCGACCGACTTCGATCGCCACCAGGCTGCCGACGACGTCTCCACTGCGAAGCGGGAATAGCCGGTCCGGATCGATCGCGAGGGCGTGCTGCAGATATACGACGCACGCCGACTCGAGGTAGGCCATGGCGACGGCGAAGACGATGACCGTCAGGGCGATGGTTCGGAACCGCATCGGCGCCTCCTGGATGCGTGGGGTCAGCCTGACCGCCGAATAGCGCGGTCCCTCCTCGGCTGACGGAGAGTGGCGCCCCCGCGGGGCTCGGGGCGGCCGACCGGCGCCCGAGGACGCGCCCAGATACTACGCCGCTGTGAGTCGAGGCAGCTCGCGAGCGGACGGCGGTCGCTATTGCTGCTTTCGCTGGCCCTCGCTGCGAGCGACCGTCTCAAATGCGGCCCGAGACATCGGAGCCATCTTGGCGGTCCCGAAAGCGACTTCCATGGCGAGCGTGACCGCCATGCTCATGTCGCAGGCCGGCTTGACCTGCTTCAGGCAGTCGGCCAGCGCCACGGCGCACACGACATGCCGGAGATCGCGAGCCAAACCCGCTTTCGACTGGGCCGCGTCAACCGCGCCGCGTAACTCGTATGCCAGCCGCAGCGGCATGACATGCGGCTTGTTGCTCGCCGCCACCGACGTCGTGACGTTGCCCCACGCGGCCTTGCCGACGCTCGCAGCTACCCAGGCATATAGCCCATCGAGTGGCCGGAACAGGTCGAGCGGAACGGTAGCGGGTACCAGCTCGGAAACCAGGATCCCGACCACGCTGTCGGCGGGGCATTTAGCCAGATCCGACTGATCGCCCGACAGGTTGCAGTTGATCGCGTCGCCGAAGACGGGCGCGCCCGGTGTGATCGTGCTCGTCTCGATGTCGTACAGATCGGCGGCTAGGAGGGCCGCCTCCCCGGTCAGGGTCGCGAGAACGGTCACGTAGTCCTCTACTCGGACCGTGCCGGACTCTTCCTGCACGTACCCCAGGGCGACCTTCGCGAGTTGCGCCGCCGACTTTCGCACCGCCGGCGTGACGGCGGCTGTCCCGCTGCCTCCGCCTCCCCCGAAGGACCGCCGCGCCAACCTGGCCTCCCCTCGTGCCGTGCTCAGAAGTGGCGCCCCCGGCCGGACTCGAACCGACGACGCCCGCCTTAGGACGGCGGCGCTCTGTCCACTGAGCTACGGGGGCTCGCGGCGATGTTACCGCGTCTGGAGGGCTCCGCGGCAACTCCGGGAAGGCTTGACGCGTTCACGAGGTACAACCGGCGCCACCAGGGGCGCCGCCGGCCCGCTACTCCGGCTCGAAGCGAAAGCGGTCTCGATCGCGCGTGAGGCGGCCCACGGGGTGGACCGGCTCGTGAGAGAGGACGATCGTCCAGCTCTCTTCCGCGGCACGGGCGAAGAGCGATGCCTTGACGACCACCGAGTCCAGCGGGAAGTCGTCGAAGGCCGTGACCCATTTCGGGTTGGCGCTCCACGGCCTCATGCACAGGTCGCCGAAGAAGGCGACCGTCCTGCTCCGGCCGCGTATCAGCACTCCCTGGTGCCCGGCCGAGTGGCCGCCGGTAGGGACGACCGAGACGCCCGGGAGCACCTCCGTCTCGCCGTTCACCGCCCCGGACAGACCCAGGTCGCGAACGAGCCGCAGCTCAGGCTGGTCGTAGCTCGCGACAAGGCGGGGATTCTCTCCGAGCGCCATCTCCCACTCGGCCTGCTGGGCCACGAAGCTCGCCCTCGGGAAGGCGCGCGAGCCGTCCGCCCGCAAGACCCCGCCGGCATGGTCGTAATGGAGGTGGCTGACCGCCACGACGTCCACCGTGTCCGGGCTGAATCCGGCCGCTTCCAGCGCCGGCAGTATCCAGGGCCCCTCGTAGCGCCGCATCTGGCGGCCTTTGTCGTCGATCCGGTCGCCGATCCCCGTCTCGACCAGGACCCGCCCCGACGGCGTCTCGACCAGCAGGCAGTTGAGCGCCTGCAAGAGGCGGTGGTCGGCGTCTATCTCGTCGACAACCAGCTTGTTCCACATCATCCGCGGGACAACCCCGAGGAGGGCCCCAGCGTCCGAGCGGAAGGTACCTGCCTGGATCAGCGCAACTCGCGTCCCACCGCCGAGATCGGCGGCCCAGTGGACGCTGTCGTTGAGAGTGGTCACCGCATCGACCGCCTGGGGGGTTCCGCGCCCCTGCGGCCCCGTTCGAAGTCCTCGAAATACGCCGAGGCCGTCGGCTCGGACTGACCCTGGTACTTGGACCCGAGGCCCGCCGAGCCGTACGGTCTATCCACCGGGCTCGACATCTCGAAGAAGCTGATCTGACCGATCCTCATACCGAAGTAGAGCGCAATCGGGAGATTGGCGACGTTCGAGAGCTCGAGCGTCAGCTTGCCCTTCCAGCCGGGGTCGACGTAGCCGGCGGTCGAATGGATGAGCAAGCCCAACCGGCCGAGCGACGACTTTCCTTCGAGTCGAGCCACCAGATCGTTTGGCAGCTCGACCCACTCGAGGGTCTGGCCCAGGACGAACTCACCGGGATGGAGGACAAAAGGCTCGTCGTCGGTGACGGTCAGGAGCTCGGTCAGGTCGGTTTGGGGCGCTCGCACGTCGATGAACGCGTAGCGGTTGTTCCGGAAGACGCGGAAGCTTCGATCCAGGTGAAGGTCGATGGAAGATGGCTGAAGGTCGTCTTCGTCGTAGGGCTCGACCTTGACCCGACCGCCGGCCAACGCGATGGCGATGTCGCGATCGGAGAGGACGCTCACTTGACCGTGGCTCCGCTCTCGCGCTGCGCGTACAGGTTGTCCACCTCCCGCTTGAGTGCCTCCAGGTCCTCGAAGCTCTGATAGACGCTGGCGAATCGGATATACGCGATCTGGTCAAGGCCTCGGAGCTTGTCCATCGCCAGGCGGCCTATCTCCGAGGACTCGACCTCGGTCCCGCCTCCCGCCCGCAGCTGGGCTTCTATCTGGTCGGCCGCCTGTTCGGCGCTGTCCTCCGGCAGTGGCCGGCGGGTCAAGGCCTTGCGGAATCCCGAGACGAGTTTCTCGCGGTCGAACTCCTGGCGCGAGCCGTCCCGCTTGACTACTACCAGGCGTGGCGCCTCGATCCGCTCGTAGGTAGTGAAGCGCGCGCCGCAGGTTTCACACTCGCGCCGGCGGCGAATGCTCGCCTCGTCGAGATCGCGAGAATCGACGACCCGCGTCTCTCGCTCTCCGCATCGCGGACAACGCATCGATTCCGACTCCTCACGCTCGAGCGCCGATCGTCCCGGCGAGAATAGCACCGCCCGCCGCGGGCCTCACCGACGTGGCCTGAGCGGCCCGGACTGAGCCGTCAGGCCTCAGTGGCGCCGCGCCAACCTGCCGGTGTCGCTGCCGGCTTCTCGAGCCAGCTGCTCGCCCCGAGCCCGGATCGCTTCCCTGGCGTGGACCAGGTTCAAGTAGCCTCGCTTGATGGAGGTCTCGCCTTCGCCGACTCGGTCGATCGTCATGTCGAGCATCAGCTGCCGGCCGTGTTCCACCAGGGCGACGGCACGCTGGGCCCGCTCGATCTCGGCGACCAGGCCGGTTCCCAACTCGCCCTCCGTGCCTTTCTGGTCGACGGCCTGCGCCTCCTGGGCATATCGGCGCAGTGCCTCGGTCGAGGCGCGAAGGCTCGACGCCCCGGACTCGGGGCCGGACTTCCTGCGGCGCAGGTCATCGACGACCTCGCACAGCTCCGAGAGAGAGGTGACGGCGCGATGGGCGATGTCGGCCGCGGCTCTCTCCCGCTGTGCGGAACGGCGAAGCTCCCCGCCGACCACCATCACCCGCCACAGCACGTAGGCGACGGCCACGCCCATGGCGAAGAAGATGATGAGCGGGACCATCACGCCGACCGACATCTCTCCGCCTCAGGCTCGGTCAGCCGGCATACCGGATAGGTCGTGCATGGAAGCAGTCAAGTGGGAACATCCTCAGGGCGGCGCGACGCGCTCACTCTAGCGAATGACGGACCCGCAGGCGAGGCCCGAGACCGCAACTTCGTACCATCCTGGGCCTTCTGGGGCGTTCCGGTGCGCTCTAGGGGGCTCCCCTGCGCATCGGCGGCCGCGTCCCAGGGCCGCGACCCGAACCACCCCCGACTCGACCCGCGATCCGGGCTCCTCTGGGCGGCTTCTGGCCACTTCCGGGGTCGCTCTGGCGCCGCCACGCGTCCTGCTCGCCGGCCGTGGCCGAAACCAGCCGGACCGATCGTATTGCGGCCTCGGGCTCCAGGTCTCTGACCATGTCGTAGACCGTAAGCGCGGCAACCGCAGCCGCGGTCAGGGCCTCCATATCCACGCCGGTCGCACCCACGGCGGCGGTCTCGCTCCGGATCCGCACGGCCCCCGCCGCCCGGTCCGGAACGGCGTTGACGACCAGTTCCGTGAGCCCGGCGGCATGAGCGAGCGGGATGAGATCGCTGGCCCGCTTGCCGGCCATGACGCCGGCCAGCTCGGCCACTCCCAGCACGTCGCCCTTTGGGTTGGTTCCGTCGACGATAGCGCTCAGGGTCTCCTGAGAGACCGCCACCTCGGCCTCGGCGACCGCCCGGTGGACGGTCAGTGGCCGCTCTGTCAGGCCGGGCATGCGCGGCCGCGCCATCCTGTCGACGTGCCCGGACCTCCGTCGTTCCGCGCGCGACCCGTCCTCGAAGACGTCACCGTCCCCGGGCTTCATCTGGGAAGGCATGCCTTGTCCTCCTCGACTGTCAGTCGGCCGGCGGTTGAGTGGAACGCGGCCGCTATCGAATACGCGCGTACACAGGCAACGCGGGTGGTCGCGGGTTCAAAGGCCGGTACAGCGTCCACGTCTCTAGAAACCACCGAACCTGCCCCGCTTCCCCTGCCCGGTGACCAGCATTTGCCGCTGCCGCTCCTCGGCTCTCTGGTGTATCAGGCGCGCCGCCGAGCGACGAGTGACGAGCGCCTGATCGGCTCCGGCCGGCACTAGCAGCAGGGCGTCGAGGCCCGAACGCTCCAGCATCTCCAGCGCCGTCCACAGGCCGGTTTCCCCGCTGATACGGGGGACGTTGGCGATTGGAACCATCGCCTGCTCCGTCCGCGTGTTCGGCCATGATCGCCGTGGGATCCGACGGATCTGGGCCGTCCCGACGAGGCCTACCAACTCCGATCCCCGTTCGACGAGCGCGGCCGTGCCCAGACGCTCGCCCAGGTACTCGCCGGCAAACACGTCCAGAGTCAGCTGAGGTGGCACGCGGGCCTGCTCCGAGTCGGTTGCGTCGCCTGCCAGCAACCCTGCAACAAGGCCTTGAAGCACCGTTCGTCGATCGAGCAAGCGGCTGGACCCCACGATCAGCCAGCCGGCAACCACGAGCCCGAGACCGCCGAACAGATCCCAGAAGACCATGGTCAGGGTTCCCACCGCCATGAGCAGCAGGCCGACGTAGCGACCTACTCGGACGGCCGCCGCGGTGGCGGCGGCTTCCTGGCCGGTCCGGCGCCACTCCAGCGCGTGAACGATTCGGGCGCCGTCGAGCGGGTAGCCCGGGATGAGATTGACGAAGGCCAGGAAGGCATTGAACACGCCCAGCATGACGGCCACGAACTCGACCGCCTGCAGCCCCTGGGGCGCCTTGTTGATGTCCCCCGTGCCGACCGTGAGGATCGCGGCGATTGCGGCAAGAACGGCTGTGATGACCAGGGTCACGGCCGGTCCGGCCGCCGCGACCCGGAACTCCTGGCCCGGTGTCTTGGGGCTGACGCCGGCCACGAACGTGCCACCGAGCAGCTGGATCACCACGACGGGCCCTTCCATGCCATTCCTTCGCGCCACCGCGACGTGGGCCAGCTCGTGGGCCGTCACCGACACGAAGACGAGCGCCGCCATGGCGATGGAAGCGGCCCAGGCCAGAGACGGCGGCCAGTCAGAGCCGCCGCCGGCAGTGAGATCGAGGCTGAAGACCACGGCGATGAACGCCAGGATCGGGATCCAGGTCCAATGGGCCCTGATCTCCGTGCCGAAGATGCGCCCGAGCGGAACGTTCATCGACCGGGCTCCACATCATCAGGCGTCGTTCTGAGGAGGGCGGCCTCGCCGAGGCGGCGTGCGCCGGATCTCACGCCCAGCGACAGGATGAGCACGGCCAGAGCCAGCGCGAGGCTCGTCTCCGACCAGAACTGATCCGGGAAAAGCTGGACCAGCTTCTCGGTCCGCGGATCGAACATGTACGTGCCCGGCGGAAAGAAGATCTGATGGAAGAGCTCGAAGGCCTGGTCGAAGAAGACCGCGAAGGCGAGTCCCACGACGACGACCCCGCCCGCGAGCACGGAGGCCCCAACCTCCGTGGCCTGCCAGAACCAGCGCCGTCCGCGACTGGCGATGCCGATCGAACCCAGCACCAGGGCCGCGGCCAGGGCCACGGCGCCCAGGCTCGTGAGGACGGACCGGACGTCCGCCATGTGGGCCCGCGAGCGCTGATCGAGCACGGGTTGGCCGTCAATCGCCACGTCGAAGCTTGGGGGGCCGAACACGAGGTCGGAAAGGATGCTTCCGGTCACTGCCTGCACCTGAGACGGCGTGTAGCCGGTCAGTCCCGCAACGTCGCTGCGGCTCTGGTCGAAGCCGACCCAGACCGGGTTGAGGAATAGCAGGACCGCCGCCGCGACCACGACGAACGGCGTGGCCACGGCCGCGGCGATCGCAGCGGTGCGTTCCGGGGGCGAGAGTCTCACGCAGTCATCGTAGCGCCCCGGAGCATGATCGCCCGTCCGGCCGCCGCGAGGCGCTCGGCTACCCGGGCGAAGACCCCAGCGCAGCAGCTTCGCCGCGGAGGATCTGCCACACCAGATCCAGGTCCGCCTCCTCCGTCCTGAGGTTGTTGATCGCCACTCGAATCGCGAAGCGGCCGTTGAGCCTCGTGTGCGACAGGAAGACCCGGCCGGTGCGATTGATCGACTCCATGAGCCGGACGTTGAGCGCATCCAGCCGATCTTCAGCGGACGGGTCGCCCCGATCGGCCGCCAGGGCCGCGGGGACGTAGCGGAAGCAGACCGTCGAGAACGGCGTGGGAGCCAGGCGTTCGAACTCGGGATCGGCGTCCACCCAGCCGGCGAACCGCTGGGCCATGGCCAGATGGCGCTCGATGCGGCGGCGCATACCCTCCAGGCCGAAGTACCGCAGGTTCATCCACACCTTCAGCGCCCGCAACCGGCGGCCCAGGGTCGGCGTGTACTCGTTGTAGTCGCGGATCGGACCGTCCCGGTCGAGTGTCCGCAGGTACTCCGGCACCAGGCTGAAGGCGTCCCGCAGGACCGCCATCCGGCGGGTCAGGAGCAGCGAGGCGTCGACGGGGGTGAAGAACCACTTGTGGGGATTCGTGACGATGGAGTCGGCCTCTTCCCAGCCGGCGAAGGGACCGCGTCGGTCCGGGATCAGGGCCACGGCGCCGGCGTAGGCCGCATCCACATGCAGCCACATCCCTTCGCGCCGGGCGATGCGGACCAGTTCGGCGATCGGATCGGACGAAGTCGTGGAGGTGGTGCCGACGGTCCCGACCAGGGCGACGGGTCGAATCCCGGCCTTTCGGTCGAGCGCGATCGCCTCTTCCAATGCGTCTATCCGCATCTCGAAGCGCTCGTTCGTGGGGATCTTCGAGAGGCCCGCCCGCCCCAGGCCCAGGGTCATGCAGGCCTTCTCGATCGAGGAGTGCGCCTCGGTCGACGCGTATACCCGCAGCTGGGGTACGTCCGCGCGCCCCGGCAGACCCTTCGAGGCCGCATCGAGACCCGCCGCCTGTCGGGCCGCGGCTAGAGCCAGCAATGACGAGGTCGAGGCGGTGTCGGTGAGCAGCCCGTCGAACTCGGGCGGCAAGCCGAGCCCCTGGCGCAGCCAGTCGACGACTACCATCTCCAGCTCCGTGCCGGCGGGGCTGGTCCGCCACAGCATCGAGTTCGAGTTGAGCACGGCCGTCAGCATCTCGCCGATGATGCCCGGCCCGGAGGCAGAGCTGCTGAAGTAGGCCAGGAACCGCGGGTGCTGCCAGTGGGTGACGTTAGGCTCGAAGAGACGGCGGTAGTCCTCGAGGATCGTCTCGATCGGCTCAGGCTGCTCGGGTGCCAGCGCCGGAAAGAGCGGAAGCAGCGATCCCGGCTCGATCTGAGGCATGACGTCCCTGTCGCCGACCCCGCTCAGGTAGTCGGCCATGATGTCGACCGCGGCGTGAGCGGCGGCTCGGAAGTCGGCCACGTCCATGTCGCCCAGGCCGGACCGTTGCTGGTCGTCCAGCTCAGCCTTGGGGGGAAGTCGCCGTGAATCACTCGTGTGTCTGGTCGCCATTCGTCTCTCGTCCAGGCTGCCCCAGATCCGGCCGCGTGCACGACCCTCGGATCTCGCCCGAGTTTACCCCGGGTCGCCGGGTTCGGCCGGAGCGGGGCCAGTGGGCCCCGCCGGGCGTCTACTTGAGCTTGAACGAATCCATGAAGTGCTGCGGGTAGATCTCATCCCCGGGCGACGACATGGTCATGAGGACGTAGAAGCGGGATCCGACGAACGCCATTCGAAGGTCGTAAACCGAGGTCTTCGTCGAGATCGTCTCGTCCTGTGCCGGGTACTTGCCGATCGTGGAAGGGGCTGTCGAGACCTCGGTGCCGCCGACCCCTAAGGCCATCGAACCCGCCATTGTCTGGAGGAGCGTGGACGAGTCGCTTCCATCGAGGAGCGACGCGTCGAAATCGAGGTACATCACCATGTACCCGCTGTCTCCGCCCGGACCCATGATGGCGTAGACGGTCGCGGCGCCCGTATAAGTGCCCGCACCAACCTCCTGGGTCATCTGGAGCGGCTTCGGTGACGCACCCGGGAACAGCACGCTCCATTTCCCATCTGGTGAGGCGTACCTGGACCACGTAGCATCCGGAGACGGCTCGGAGGTGGGCGGCGACAGCGTCGGCTGGTCGGTGGCCGTAGGCGAACTGGTCGCCTCCGGCGTTGGCGAATCGGTCGGCGAATCGGTCGGCGAGGCTAGGGCAGCGGTAGAAGCCTCGGGCACATGCGAGGCGCTCGAGGACTTTGGGAGCGTCACGAATATGCCGACGGTGGCGACGACCAGGAGCGCGATGCCGAGGAGGGCGAGCGCTCCGCCGAGGTTGTTCCGAGGCGCCTGAGGCGCCGGCATCGGCGTGTACGCGGGCATCTGGCCGGGCCAGGGCGGCGGAATCTGGCCCGGCCCGGCCGAGCTTGGCGCGAACTGGGAATCGAAGCCGCAGTTGCCGCAGCGCGTGTAGCCGGGGTACAGAGGCGCGCCGCATCTCGGGCACGATGCCGGAGCCGCAACGGTACGGAAGTCGAGCCCGCAACCCCTGCAGATTGGCAGGTCAACCTGGCGCGGAGTGCCGCAACGTGGGCAGATGCCGATCATCCAAGCCCCTCTCAGTGCATGAGAGAGTGGTCGGGGCGGAGCGATTCGAACGCTCGGCCTCCTGAACCCCATTCAGGTGCGCTACCAGGCTGCGCCACGCCCCGACGCCCGACAGAATACCAGACGCCAGAAGCGGCCCCGCCGGCGATCCCCGGGGCGGCCCCGGCCGCCCTCTCAGCGCTGCGGCTTGCGCTTGCCGGTGGTCAGTCGCTTGGAGCCGCTGGTCCCCTGGCGCGCGGCTCTCGGACCCGGCCCGGACGGCGAGGCGGCCCGGTGCCCCGACGTACGAGGCGTACGGCTTCCGTCGCCGCCTCTGGTTGGGCCCTCCGCTCGTCCGCTGGCCCGTTCGCGGAAGAGCAGCCGGACCGGCGTGCCGTCGAATCCGAACTCCTCGCGCAGCTGGTTCTCCAGGAAGCGCTTGTAGCTGAAGTGGACCTGGTCCGCGTGGCGGGCGAAGAAGACAAACGTGGGCGGCGCCACCGAAACCTGGGTTGCGTAGAAGATCTTGGGCGGGCCGAGCTTCCCGGCCGGCGGCGCCTGGCGAAGAGAAGCCGCGCGGACGAGGCGGTTCAGCTCGGGCGTCGGGATGCGCTTGCGGCGCTCGCCCCAGACGTCCACGGCCAGCTCCAGCACGCGGCTGACCCGCTGGCCCGTCTTGGCGCTTATCGAGACGACCGGCGCGAAATCCAGGAACGGCACTTCCCGGCGCATGTCGGTCACGTATTCGTCGAAGGTGCGATCCGTCTTCTCCGCCAGCAGGTCCCACTTGTTCAGGGCGATGACCAGTCCCCGACCTTCTTCTGCCACGAACCCGGCAATGTGCGCGTCCTGGGCCGTAAGGCCCTCAGAGGCATCGATCACGAGAACGGCCACGTCCGCCCGGTCTACGGCCTTCAGTGCCCGCAGCGTGGAGTAGCGCTCGGCGTCCGCGCCGCTGGCCACCTTCCCGGGTCGCCTGACTCCCGCCGTGTCGATGAGCACGATCTCGCCACGGCCCCACTGCAGGTGAGTGTCGATGGCGTCTCGCGTAGTCCCGGGAATCTCGCTCACGATCGCCCGGTCCTCTCCAAGAAGCGAGTTGAGCAGGCTCGACTTGCCGACGTTCGGCCTGCCGACAAGGGCGATCGAGACGGACTGCTCCTCGTCCTCGAGAGCCGCCAGTAGCTCGTCACCCTCTCCGGGGACCGGCTCGACAGGCTCTTCCTCATCGCCGTGGCGCCGAGAACGGCGGGCGGTGGCCATCTCGCGCGCCAGCTCGTCCGCTTCCGCCTGGCGGCGCTTGCGCGCCAGCTCCTTCTCGCTTTCCGGCGGCAGGGCCCACACGATCGCGTCCAGCAGATCCGCCACTCCCCTGCCGTGGGCTGCGCTGATCGGATACGTCTCCTCCCAGCCGAGCGAGTAGAACTCCGCGGCCTCAAGTTCGCGCTTGTCGTTGTCGGCCTTGTTTGCGGCAACGAGGACCGGCGCTTTGGCAGTTCGCAGCAGGTCGGCTGCCTCCTGGTCTGCCGGCGTCATGCCGGAGATGGAGTCGACGACGAAGACGATCAAGTCCGCTTCGCGGATCGCCAGTCGTGCCTGCTCCTGGACCCTCTCCTCGATCGGATCGCCTGGGCGGATCTCGAGGCCTCCGGTATCGACGGCGATGAAGCGCCGGCCGTTCCAATCGGCGTCGCCGTAGATCCGGTCGCGGGTGGTTCTGGCGCGGTCTTCGACGATCGCGGTCCGGTGGCCGACGATGCGGTTGAAGAGCGTGCTCTTGCCGACGTTCGGACGGCCGACGATAGCGACGATGGGCAGTGAGGTCACCGCGGGATTATGGCCGATCCGGCCCAAGCCCCGATGAGCGCCGTCAAGCGGCCCCGGCGACGAGGGGCAGCGACGTGGTCCTACCGGCCGGCGTGGCCGCGGCGGCGAGAGCGGCGGCAGCCAGCTCCTGGGCGCGAGCGGCGGCCTCCGGCGTCCCGGCCAGACGCAGGATTCGCTCGGCGACGCAGCGCAGATCCTCGATCGGCGTGGATGTCCCGCCCGTGACCCCAACGACGCGGGCTCCTTCGAAGCCAGACGCGTCGATCAGGTCGTCCTCTGATTCGATCTGGATGGCACGCGTTCCGACGATCTCGCAGAGTCGGGTCAGCTCCTTGGTGTTCGCGCTCGATCGCCCGCCCACCACGACCATCAGATCGACCTCGGAAGCGGCCTCCACGGTGTCCTGCTGGCGGCGGATCGTGACCGGGCAGACGGTGTTGACGATCTTCAGCTCATGGCATCGGCCCACCATGAAGGCGGCCAGCTTCTCGAACTTCCAGGGCGGCTGCGTGCTCTGGCTGAGCAGCGCCATCTTCTTGCGACGCGGGATCTGCTCCCAGTCGGCCTCCTCGTCGACGACGATCGCGTCGGGCGCGAACCCGAGCAGGCCCACGACCTCCGGATGGCGGGGCGTGCCCAGCAGGACGATCGAGTAGCCCTCTTCCACGAGCCGGGTGATCTCGTGCTGCTCCTGGATCACCCAGGTGCACGTGCCGTCGATGACATCGAGTCCGCGCGCATCGGCACGAGCCAGCACTTCGGGGCGGACGCCGTGGGCGCGGATGACCACCGCAGACCCGGCGTGGACGTCGTCCAGGGTGTCCACGGTCTCGATCCCCTGGGCAGCCAGCGCGGCGATGACGCCCTCGTTGTGGACGACCTGGCCGAGCGTGTGAGTGTGCTTCCCGGCGGCAGCGGACTCTTTGGCCTTGTCGATGGCCTCGCGGACGCCGTAGCAGAACCCGGTGCGCCTGGCTATTCGGACTTCTTGAACGTTACCCATTTCCCTTCAGTATCCCACGACAGGACGCCATCGCGAGGCGGCGAGGATCTGACGCCTCATCCGCCGCGACTGCCGGCCCCGTCAACCCGATCCGGGCCGGCCCCGGCTTCCGAGTAGGCGCCTTGCTGCTCGGGCGGAAGAAGCTCCGCGATATGGCGCATCAATTCCACGGTTGCCAGGCGTGTCGAGGCGTGGCGATTCGTTCCTTGGGGCATCGAAAGCGTGAAGGTCTCCCCCACTCTGACTGTCATGCGCCGGCCGGGCCGAGGCAGCAGCTTGCCCTTCGGCCAGAAACGCTGCGAGCCGATGATCGCGATCGGGAGGATTGGGGCCCTGCTCCGGATCGCCAGCACCGCGGCACCTTCCTTGGCCTCGTGCAGGGCTCCGTCCGGCGAGCGAGTCCCCTCCGGGAATATGGTGAGCACGCCCCCCTCGTCCAGGACGCTCTTTGCCAGCCTGAAGGCTTCCAGGTCGCCGGCGTCCCGACGAACGCCGAAGACCCCGTTCTGCCGCATCCCCCAGCCGAAGAAAGGCCAGCGCAGGGCTTCTTCCTTGCCAAGCCAGCGCATCGGCCGTCCGAACCTCGGCACGACGTAGGCGATGAGCAGCATCCCGTCCGCATTGGAGGCATGGTTGCAGACGACCAGCACCGGCCCGTCGGCCGGGATGTTCTCGAGGCCCTCGAGCCGGACTCTGGTCAGGCAGGCGGCGAAGACTCGCAGCACGGCAACGCTGAAGCGTGGCCAGAACGGAAGGCGCCTAGCGGTCATTCCGGTCTCCCGGTACGCCCGGCCGCTTTGCCCCCGACGGACGGCCGGACGCCTCCGGCGACTCGCTTCTCCGCCTTCCGAATTGCCCGAAGGACGGCCGTGACGGTCTGACCGAACGTCCTGCCGTCGGTCTTCAGGATCATCGCGTCCTGCGCCGCCCTGAGAGGCGCGATCTCGCGGCTCGAGTCGATGGCGTCACGGCGACGCAGTTCGTCGAGGATTCGCTCCGCCTCGGGCGCGGCGGCCCCTCGTTCCGCGGCTCGCCGCCTGGCCCGTTCCTCGGCCGACGCGTCCAGGAAGATCTTCAGGTCCGCGTCGGGCAGGATGACCGTGCCGATGTCCCGCCCGGCCATGATGATGCCGCCTGCGGCGGCGATGTCGCGCTGTCGCGCCACCAGGGCCGCTCGCAGCTCGGGAACCATCGAGTACGCCGAGACGGAGCGGTCCACGGGAGCGCCACAGACCTCGGTCGTTACATCCCGACCGTCCGCCTCTACTCGCCGAAGGCGCCCCTGCGCGTCGGCCAGAAGATGGACCTCGGCCGCGAGTGGGACGACCGCCTGGGTGTCGGTGGCCGCCACGCCGCGCTCCAGCGCCAGCCATGTCACGGCCCGGTAGAGCAAGCCCGTGTCGCAGAACCGGTAGTGCAGCCGGCGAGCCGCCTCGGCTCCGACTGTGCTCTTGCCGCTGGAGCTGGGCCCATCAATGGCGACCACGGGGAGTCGCGCGGGCGGTGTGGAGATGGGTCGGCGGTCGCTGCTCACGCCTCGCAGGATAGCGTGACGAGTCGCGGCCGACCTCCGCGTCCGGGCGCGGGCCTCCGCTCAGGCTTCCGAGAGGGTGTCCAGAGACTGGCCTTTGCCAGTCGCGGACGCCTGCGCTGAGCGGACGGGCGCCACGCCCGGCTCGGCTCTTGCCCGAGACGCCAGCTGAGTCACCTCCTGGTGGGTTAGCGCCCTGGCCTCACCGGAGTGCAGGTCGGTGAGCTTCAGCGTCCCGACTCTTACCCTCACGAGGCGACGGACCGGGGCGCCAATGGACTCGAACATGCGCCTGATCTGCCGCTTCCAGCCCTGGGCCAGGACGACGCGATACCAGCGCAGTTCAGGATGGGGCGGATCCAGGAGGTCGAGGAGATTACGGACCTGCGCCGGAGTCGCGTCTTCCAGTCGATCCAGGCGCGCCAGACCCTCCTCCAGCTCGATACCGCCCCGGAGAACTGTTCGCTGGACCTTCGTCACGGACCGATCCAGGCCGACCATGTACTCGCGTTCCACTCCGTAGCGCGGGTGGAGCAACAGGTCCGCCCACTTACCGTCGTCGGTGAAGAGCAGGAGCCCCTCGGATTCCTCGTCCAGGCGCCCGACCGGGTAGAGGCGCGTGCCACGGGGCTGCGCGGGAAGCAGCTCCATTACCGTCCGCCCGGCATGACGATCTCGAACGGTCGAGACGACGCCTGTCGGTTTGTTCAGCGCCCAGTAGGATCGCGATGCCGCGACCGCCGGCAGCGCCGTGCCGTCCACTTCCACGCGCTGCAGTTCCGGATCGACTTTCTCGCCGATCACGGCCGGCCGTCCGTCCACTCTCACACGCCCCGCCCGGATCAGATCCTCGCTGCCTCGCCGCGATCCGATCCCCGCGTCTGCCATGACCTTCTGCAACCGAGCTCGGGCCACTCAGCCGGCCTCCGTGCCGTCGCCGGCGCCTGCGCCCTCTCCTCGCTCGACGGCCGATGCTAACTCGCCCGCATCCGTCCCATCGAAGAGGCGCGCGGCGACGGCGGTCTCGAGAGGCGGCAGCTCGTCGATGCTGGTCAGACCGAACCGCTCCAGGAAGTCGAAGCTGGTGCCGTAGAGGATCGGCCGGCCCGGGGCATCGGAGCGACCGAGCTCAGCCAGGAGACGGCGATGCAGAAGAGACCGCAGCGTGTAATCCGAATCCACTCCCCGGATCCTCTCGATGGTGGCGCGGGTGCACGGCTGCCGGTACGCCACGATAGCCAGGGTCTCCAGCGAGGGAACCGACAGGCGTGGGGCGTCGGCACCGACATAGCGGGCGACCAGCCTGCCTGCCTCAGAGGACGTCGCGAGCTCCAGGCGGTCTCCGGACTCCACCAGCCGAATCCCTCTCCCTGCCAGGCTCACTCCGAGATCGCCGACGCGAGCGTCGACCGTTTCGCGGTCCACACCCGCGAGGTGGGCTATCTCGGACCGCCCGAGAGGCCGCTCCGCCACGAACAGCAGGGCCTCGAGCTGCGTCTCGGTAAGCTCGCCCGGCTGCGACTCCGTGGCCTCAGCCTCGGCCTCCGCAGCACCGCGGGCGGTGGCGAGATCTTCCTTCTCTCGGCTCGGGATCGGCTCGTGGTCTGGGTTGGTCACGCGAACGGCTCCAGGCTGTCTGCGGTTTCGGCCCTGCTTTCCGCGGCTTCCGTCAGCCGTCGGACGATGATCGGTCCCCATGGTTCGACCTGCTCGAGGGAGATCTCGCGGCGCTTGGAGAGTTCCAGCATGGCCAGGAACGTGACCGCCACCACGACCCGGTCGCGGACACCGCCGAGCAACTCCTGCAGCACTATCGTGTCCGAACCGCGCAGGGCCGCCCGGATGATCTCCGTCCGCTCGGCCAGGGTAATCGTACGTGGGATGATCTCTGCCGGACCGGCACTCTCGGGCACAACTATTGCCAGGCGGCCGAGGGCCTCGGCCAGAGCGGAGACGGGCAGCGGGGGCCGCTCCGGTGGCCTCGCTCCGGACCGGCCCGCGGCGGCCGCCGCCTCGGCATCCCGGCGGAAGAGGCGATGCGCGCCGTCCCGCTCGCCCAGGGCGAGGCCCGCGTCGCGGTAGCGCCGGTATTCGAGGAGCCGGGCACGCAAGTCCGCCTCGGGATCGGGCGTGTCGTCCAGAGGTATGGTCGAAACCGCCGGCGCCCGCGGCAGGATTGCCCGGCTCTTGATGAGAATCAGCTGGGCGGCCACGGCCACGAAGGCCGACACGTTGCCGAGCCGATCCCCCTCGAGGCTGGCCAGGGCATCCAGGTAGGCCTCGGCCAGGCCTCCCAGCGGCACCGTAAGGACGTCGAGCTGGCGGGCTTCGATCAGGGCCAGGAGAAGCGCCAGCGGCCCCTCGAACTCTTCCAGGCGAACGTGCGTGGCGCCCTCAACCCTGCCGCCTCCCAGGACTACCTGCGGGGCGACACCTGAGTTGGGCAGTGCTCCCTCGGCGCCGCGGCGCTTCGACGCATGGGTTTCGGCGGAGACGCCGGCTGCCATCTAGTGAGCCTCGTCCGCGGCCAGCAGGAGGCGCCCGTCGTCGTCCGTCGGAGCTTCCTGGTTTCGAATCAGGTCGACCGTCCGGGGGCTGCATCCGGCCTCCGCGGCCAGCTCGGCCGAACGAGCGGCGTGGTTTCGCAACGTGGCCAGCCCCGTTCGGAACGTCGGCAGGTGAGCGCTCGTCCGCCAGATCCGGTCGCCGTAGCGCTGCCCCAGCGACCACGCCACGCGGTGCACCAGGCGGACTCGAGTCCCCTTGCCGCAGTCGTGCAAGAGCCCGGCCGTCAGCAGGTCGCGATCGGCGACGCCGCCTGACCTCAACTCGGCCAGGACGTCCAGGCCGTGACGCCGATCGGTGACGAGCATGCGATCGAACAGCTCCAGTTGCCGTGATTCCAACCAGCCTGCCAGCTCGTCTCTCTCAGCCACCGACACCCGGGCTCGCAGATAAGCCCAGGTTCGCTTGATCTTCGAACGCCACCATCCGCCCATGAACTGGCGCTAGAGCATCTGGATGGGAAGGCCGGTGAGGAAGCTCACGATTGGCCGAGCGATGGGGTAGATGACCTGGATCCCGATGAGGATGACCCCGACCAGTAAGAGCAATCCGTACTGATTGAGGGTCGCCTGGAGGTCGCGAGAGGTTCGCGGGTCGAGGAAATCGAAAAGCACGTGCGCCCCGTCCAGGGGCGGTATCGGGATGAAGTTGAAGATCATCAGAAGCACGTTCAGCCAGATGCCCTGCCAGCAGACGAGCTGCACCATCTCGGCCACAGAGTGGTTGTCCGGCGCCACGCCATTGGCCCAGAGGATGCGAAACGGGATTGCGAAGAGGGCAGCCAGCACCAGGTTGGACAAAGGGCCGGCCGCGGCGACGATGGATTCGGCGTGATGGCCGCGCAGGTTGAACGGGTTCACCGGCGTCGGTTTCGCCCATCCGAAGCCCCGGTTGGCGAGGAGCACGCTGATCGCCAGCAACGACCCGCCCATTGGATCGAAGTGGACGAGCGGATTCAGAGTGATCCGGCCATCCGACCTGGCCGTGTTGTCGCCGAGTCGCCACGCTGCCACGGCGTGCGCGCATTCGTGGACCGGTCCCGCTATCAGGAAGAAGAGCAGGATCCAGATGACCGCCGAGGCGACGTTGTACGAAGTCAAACCCAGACCTCGATTCCGTGATTACCCAGAAGCGAGGGGCGCCGAGCCAGAGGACGCCCTTCAGCCTCTCCCTGGCTACATTCGGCCGAGCAGCTCGGCCTTCTTTGCCTCGTACTCGGCCGGGGTGATCGCGCCCTTGTCACGCAGATCCGCGAGCTTCGCAAGGGTTACGGTCGGGTCATCGGGCCTCGCCGCCGGCGCGGCCGGCGCAGCCGCTGCTGCCGGCGCGGCGCCGCTCCTGGTCTGCCCTCGAAAACCGTCGTCGAGGTAGTTCTTGGCGTTGAGCATGGCCTTCTTGAACTCGACGACGTTGGCCAGCATCTGGTACCTGTCGATGCCTTCCTCATTCGCCGTCAGGACCTCGAGATCGCCGTAGTGCAGCATCCTGGCCAGGAGGCCCTGCTTCAGGACGGCGTCGTTGATCTTGTCAAGCGAGCTGTCGCCGCTCTTCTTGTCGAGCAAGCCTTCGACCTTGAGAACGCGTCGCGACGTGATGATGTACTCCTCCGACCTCCAGGTGAGGTAGACGATCGCGATCCAAACGAGCGCCACGAGTATGAGGATCAGGTCCACGAACCCCGCGATGCTCCGGAGGCTCCAGTTCAGTACCTGATGCTCTACCAGCGCCAGAACGATTCCGAGGAGCAGCAGGAGCAGGGGATTCCGCGCGTCCGAGACCGGAGCCAGCCAGAACTGCCTGGCCCTGTATACGATCGTTTCGTCCTTCGCAAGCAACGTATCCGCGTAGCTCATCTTCGTCTCCTTCATGACCCGCCCACCTGCGGGCTTCTCCATGCCGTCACGCTCGTGGATGGGCACGAGCATATACGTCCTTGATCCGTTCGCCAGTCAGATGTGTGTACAGCTGTGTCGTGCTGATGCTCGCATGTCCGAGCAACTCCTGAACGATGCGCAGGTCCGCTCCTCCCTCCAACAGGTGGGTCGCGAACGAATGCCTGAGCGTGTGCGGGCTGATTCCGTCGCGCAGACCCGCACTCCGGGCCGCCGCGACAAGTATCTCCCAGCCTCGCCTGCGGTCCAGGCGCTCTCCCCGCACGGAGAGAAAGACCGGCCCGCCTCGACGCGTGTCCCCATGCCATCCGGCAAGCCATCCGGGCCTGACATCGGCCGCGTACCGCCGCAGCCAGGAGACGGCCACCTCCCCGACCGGCACCTGGCGCTCGCGATCGCCCTTGCCCACGACTCGCACCAGACCCGCGTCCAGCGAGACGTCCTCCAGGTCCAGGCCGACGGCCTCCGATATGCGCAGCCCCGAGGCGTACAGAAGCTCGAGGAGGGCGCGATCGCGGATTCCTACCGGAGTCTCGTCGCTCTTCGCGCTCAGCAACGCGTCGACCTCGTCGACGCTCAGCACCTCCGGCAGCAGGCGTGGCTGGCGTGGCAGATCGAAACGCGCCGCCAGGTCCGACTCGATGAGTTCTTCCGCGAAGCAGAAGCGGTAAAAGCCGCGCAACGAGGCCGCGCGGCGTCGGAGAGTAGTGGGCCGGAGAACGTGGCGTCGGCCCCGGCCGGGCGATCCCAGCATGCTCAGGTAGCGGATGGGTACCTCGGCCGTGGAATCCCACGCGGCCGATACGCCGCGGCTCGCTGCGAAGTCCAGCAGATCTGCGCGGTAGGCGGAGAGCGTCGCCGGAGAGAGTCCGCGCTCGACTCGCAGATGGAGCAGGAAATCGTCGATCGCGGCGCTCAAGCGGTCCACGGAACCGGCCGCGCCGCTCATCTCACCTGCCTTCGGTCGCGCGCCGCCAGGCGTCGGCTCGCTCGAGCAGTTCTTCAGCGCTCGCCCTGGCGGCCGCGCCGCCTTCGGGCCCGGCGAGCATCTGTGCCAGCTCCGCCGCCCGTTCGGATCCTTCCACCCGGTGGACTTCCGTCACGGTCCGTCCGTCGCGCTGACGCTTCTCGATGCGGAACTGCGCGTCCGCGTACGCGGCGATCTGGCCGAGGTGAGTGACGCACAGCACCTGGTGCGTCCGAGCCAGCTCCCACAAGCTGCGTCCCACCGGCTCGGCGCCGCGCCCGCCGATGCCGCTGTCGATCTCGTCGAAGACGAGGGTGGGGGTGCGATCGGCCTCGGCGAGTATCTGCTTGATGGCCAGCGCGACGCGTGAGAGCTCGCCGCCGGATGCGATCCGAGCCAGGGGCCGGGCGGGCTCTCCGGGATTCGGAGCGATAAGGAAAGCCACCGAATCCAGGCCGCTCGCGTCGAACGCCAGGCGCTCGCCGTCGGATTCGACCGCCGGTTCCGCGGGACCCGGTGGTCGCTGACTGACCGCCACCTGGAACGTGGTCTGTCGGAAGCCGAGGCCCCCCAAAGCCGCCTCAACGGCGCTCGCCAGCCTGCCGGCGGCCGCCGCACGGGCACCCGACAGATCCCGCCCGGCCGCGGCAACCGCTACCAGCAGCCGCGCCGCCTCCGCCTGACGCGACTCGCGGGACGCTTCGAGACCGCTCAAGCGAGAGGCCTCCTGGGCGGCCTTCTCCCCGTACGCGATCACGGCGATCTCGTCTTCGCCGTACTTCCGTTCGAGTGAGTAGATCGAGGAGAGCCGTTCTTCCATCCGAGCCAGTGCCGCCGGGTCGTGCTCCACGGTCTCGGCCAGGTCGCGGGCATCGACGGCCGCATCTTCCAGCTCCGCCGCCAGGCCGAGCAATCGCTCCGCCACGAGGCCGTACCGGTCGTCCAGTCGGGCCAGCTCGCGAGCGCGCTGGGCGGCCGCCGCCGTGACTTCCCTCGCGCCGCTCCCCTCCCCTGTCAGCGCCTCGTGGATCTCGACGCTGCCTCGAGCGATGGTTTCGCCATGTTGGGCCGCGGCCAGCCGGGCAACGAGCTCCGCGGCCTCGCCCGGGCGCAGCTTCGCCCCCGCGATCTCCGCTGCCTGGTGCTCCTGCAGCTCCAGCCGCCGCGTCAGCTCGCGCGGATCCAGGCCAAGTTCCGCGAGAGCCGCCTCGTTCTTGCGCCATGCCTC
Source organism: Chloroflexota bacterium (assembly GCA_003158295.1). Classification (GTDB taxonomy): domain Bacteria; phylum Chloroflexota; class Limnocylindria; order Limnocylindrales; family CSP1-4; genus Fen-1039. Next base: position 92,384 of record PMIP01000053.1, read on the forward strand.
CACGGCCGCCGCCATCGCGGCTCGTTCTCGTTCCAGGCGACCGAACGAATCGAGCAGCTCCCGTTGCCAGCGCTCGTCCAGGAGCCGCTGCTGGTCGTGCTGCCCGTGGATCTCGACCAGACGCCCGGCTACGTCGGCGAGGCGGGCCGCCGTGACCGCTTCGTCGTCGATTCGAGCCGTGGATCGGCCGGCGACCGAGACCTCACGAACACAGATCAGCGGCTCCGGTACGCGGTCGAAGAGCGCCTCGACCCGCGTTGCGTCCGAGCCGTGACGGACCAGCGACGAATCTGCCCGGGCCCCCACGGCCAGGCCGAGAGCGTCGATCAGCAGGCTCTTTCCGGCGCCGGTCTCTCCGGTCAGGACGTTCAGGCCCGGCTCGAAGACGATCCTCACCTTCTCGATCAACGCCAGATCACGCACGCCAAGTTCGGTCAGGCGACCCGCGACGGCCGGCGGAATCCCGGGATTGTCGTCGTTGGCAGCCTCGGCGGCGCCCGATCCGGCCGCAGCGGCCGATCCGGCGGCAACCCCTTCCATTCCCCCGGTGCCGAGATCCGTGTCGACACCGCCCGTCATGACGGGAGCAACTCCGACTTCTGCCGGAGAAGATCCCAGAACGGCAGGGCTCCGTGTGGTTCGATGAACCGGATCGGTCGTCCCAGCTCGCAGACGGCCACCACGTCTCCGATCGCGAGCTTGCGGTCTTCACGACCGTCGACACTCATCAGCACGTCATGCGCGTCGACCACGCGGCACCGAACAGTGTGGCGTGGACTCACCACCACGGACCGTATCGCGGTCAGGTACCCGGCGATCGGCGTCACGATGAGGTTCCGGCTGGTCGGATCGAGGATGGGCCCGCCGGCGGAGAATGAGTACCCCGTCGATCCGGTGGGGCTGGCCACAATCAGCCCGTCGGCAACGAAGGTGGCCAGGTGCGAGGGACCGATCTCGACCTCGATCCGGCAGACGCGCACCAGGGCGCCGCGAGCCACGGCAATCTCGTTGAGGGCGAAGAAGGTTTCGTCCGGCTCGGCACGCCCGCCCCGGTGGATCGCGGCCTCCAGGGCCATTCGATTCTCCAGGTCGAACTCGCCGGCGACGAGCTGACCCAGCACGGTCTCCAGGTCCTGGGTCTCCACCTTGGACAGGAACCCCACCTTGCCCAGGTTCACGCCCAGCAGCGGGACGTCCACCTCCGCCACGGCCCGAGCCGCCCGGAGGAAGGTGCCGTCCCCGCCGAGGACGACCAGTGCGTCCGTTCCAGGAAGGTGCTCGAGCAGCCCCTGTCGTTCGCCGGCCGGAGCAGCCCAATGGGCGACCCCTCTGGCCTCGCACCATCCCTCCGCCCGCTCGCGCAGGTCGAGCGCGGCCTCCTTCGTTGGGTTATAGGCGAACCCCAAACAGTCGATCGTCATGCCCCGGCCAGCTCTACGAATCTGCGCAACCACTCGTTCGGCAGTTCTGCAGGGCCGCCGTCTGGACCTCCGTAGCCTGCCGGCACCTCGAACTCCAGGAAGAACTCGCGGTTCCCGGCGGGGCCGGTCAGCGGCGAGGCGATCGCGTTTCGCAGCCTGAGACCGATCCCGACGGCGTAGCGTGCGACCGTCTCGAGCGTCTGGCGGTGGATCTCGGGGTCTCGAACGACCCCATCCCGGACCTGCTTGCGCCCTGCCTCGAACTGAGGCTTGACCAGGGCGACGATCCTGCCGCCCAACGGCCCGAAGCACGTCGCCACCGGCCGCAGGATCCGGTCGAGCGAAATGAACGACACGTCCACGACAGCCAGGTCTACGGCGGTCGGAAGCACGCCCGGGCCCAGCGCACGGGCGTTGGTCCGTTCCATCGAGACGACGCGGGAGTCATGCCGAAGAGCCTCTGCCAGCTGACCACGCCCGACATCCACGGCGTAGACGCGACTGGCATCGCGCTGTAGCAGCAGGTCCGTGAAGCCGCCAGTGGAGGAACCGACGTCCAGACAGACCAGGCCAACCGGCTCGACGCCGAAGAAGTCCAGCGCGGCCCGGAGTTTCAATCCGCCTCGAGACACAAACGGAGGGGGCGACTCGACTTCCAGGGCAATGGTCGGATCGACGAGGTCGCCGGGCTTGCGGTCGGTGCGCGCGGCGGCCCCTTCGCCGACACGAACGTGGCCACCCATCACGAGAGCCTGGGCGCGAGTTCGTGTCGAGGCCAGGCCTCGCTCCACCAGAAGCTGGTCCAGGCGCTGGCGCGTAGGTCGACGTGCGGCAGGGCTCATCACATCAATCGTGGCACACCCGGCTCATCTCGTGCTGCGCCGGCATGCGGGTCAAGTCGCCGGATCAGGATGCGCGGGCGCCGGGGCGCTCGAGGTCCGCGGTCGGAGCCACGGCCGCAGCCTCCGGGGCGGCCTTTAACCTGACCAGAGTCTCGCGAATCTGCTTCGCGATGCCCGGAGCGTCGAGCCGGAGCAGCCGTCGCAGCTGATCGACCGACCCATGCTCGACGAAACGATCCGCGGGGATGCCGACGACCCGAACCGCGACGTCACGATACGCGGCGTCGCCCAGCCGAGCCTCCTCGAGCAGCTCCAGCACCCCGGCCCCGAAGCCGCCGCTCACGACGCTCTCCTCGAGCGTGACGACCAGCTTCTTGCCCCGCGCCTGGTCCAGGATCAACTGGCGATCGAGTGGCTTGGCGAAGCGGGCATTTATCAAGCCGACCGACCAGCCCTCCGCTTCGAGGATGTAGGCGGCCTGGCGGCCCCTCTCGACGATCGGCCCGAAGCCGACGACCAGAATATCGCGGCCTTCCCGCAGCAGCTCGCCGACGCCGACCGGCAGGATCTCAGGCTCCCTGACCGGCACTCCGAACCCGGGGTCGCGTGGATAGTGGAGCGCGAATGGGTGATCCTGCGAGAACGCCGTGCGAACCAGAGAACGCAACTCCTGCTCGTCCTTAGGGCTGGCGACGACCATCTTGGGCAGCTGGAGCTGGGTTGGAAGGGTGAACATGCCCTGGTGGCTGGTTCCGTCTTCGCCCACCAGACCGGCGCGATCGATGGCGATCACCACCGGCAAGTCGTTCTGGCAGACGTCGTGGACCTCCTGGTCGAAGGCGCGCTGCAGGAATGTCGAATACAGGGCCACGACAGGCCTCTCCCCCGCGAGGGCCATACCCGCCGACAGCGCGACGGCATGCTGTTCGGCGATGCCGACGTCGATGAAGCGGTCCGGGAATCGCTCCTGGAACAGGTGGAGACCCGTCCCGGTCGGCATCCCCGCTGTGACGGCGACGATGCGCCGGTCCGCGGCGGCCAGGTCGATCAACTCGCGGGCAAAATGGTAGGTGTAGTTGGGCGGCCGATTGACTGCCGCCTTCCTTGCCGCATCGGACGGCGTGCCCATGTCCGCCCCGCCGGCGGAGGTGTTGCTGCCGTTGCCCGAAGGCTCTACCGGGGCCTCGTCGAAGCGGCCGGGAACCGGCATCGCGCTCTCCTTGCGGGCAAGCGCAGGGCCGGTCAGGACCGGCGGTGAGCCCTGCCCGTAGGTCGCGACCGCGCCGGGGCGCTCCGGCAGGTCGGGCATGGGCGGAAGCGCCGCTCCGTGGAAGCCGATCTGGTCCCGCTCGGCCGGCCGGTAGCCTCGCCCCTTGCGGGTTCGAACGTGGACCAGGACCGGGCCCGGGACCTCCAGGGCGGCTCGGAAGATGTGCTCCAGACCCCTCATGTTGTGGCCCGGGATGACGCCCAGGTAGGTGATCCCGAGATCCTCGAAGAGCTGGCCCGGCTGGGCGAAGTTGACCACCATCCGCCGGATGCGCCGCGACAGCGAGAGGGCGGGCTGGCCCACGACCGGCAGCGATTCGACGATTCGATCGTACGCGGTCTTGCTCTGCCGCCATGCAGAGGAGAGCTTCAAGGTCGAGAAGTACTGGCTGAAGGCTCCGACCGTGGGGCTGATCGACATGGCGTTGTCGTTGAGCACGATCAGGAGCTGAGTCTGGCGGTGCCCGATGTCGTTCAGCGCCTCCAGCGAGAGGCCGCTGATGAGGGCCGCGTCGCCGACCACCACCGCGATGCGCTCCATCGAGTGGCGCATGTCGCGCGACGTGGCCAGACCCTGCGCGATCGACAGCCCTGTGCCCGCATGGCCACCGTCGAAGACGTCGTGCTCGGACTCCTCACGCCTGGGGAATCCGCTAATGCCACCGAACTGCCGCAGCGTCGGGAACCGGGAGTAGCGGCCCGTCAAGAGCTTGTGGGCGTACGCCTGGTGGCCGGTGTCCCAGACGATCTTGTCGCGCGGCGACTCGAGTACCCGGTGCAGGGCCAGCGTCAGCTCTACGACGCCAAGCGACGACCCGAGGTGGCCGCCCGTCTTCGCGACCGTCTCGATGATGTACTCGCGGATCTCCGCCGCCAGCTCTTCGAGCTCGGCGTCGGTGAGACCGCGCAGGTCGCTCGGGCCCTGCAGCGTGGGCAGGATGGCCAACTTCGTCTGCTCCTGGACGGATCCCAGATCCGTACCTGCTGCTGGAGGCGTTCTTGGGTGAAAGCGGTCTGGCGCCTCGACGTCTTGCGGCAGTCTACCGCTCCTGCCCGTAGTCGCTCGGAGAACAGGCGACGGCTCCGAGGGCCGGACCGTGACGTTCTATTCCTGGTCCAGAGCCTCGCCGGCCCGCGCCTCGGCGACCTCCAGGGCCCCCGAAGATCGCTCCAGCAGTCGCTGCACACGGAGATCTGCCTCGCCCAGCAGTGTCGCGCACCGTTCGTGAAGGCCTACTCCCCGCTCGTAGAGGGCCAGCGAGCGCTCGAGCGGCAATCCGCCCTGCTCGAGCTCGGCCACGGTACGCTGAAGCTCGGCCAGAGCCTCGTCGAACGAAAGGGAGGCGATGTCTACGGACGGTTCGAGGCCCTGTTCGTCACCCACGTCGCATCTCCTCCTGGCCGGCGCTGCCGACGTTCCTGTCTCGATACCATGTAGCACCGGTCGGCTCGGCGGATCGATGAGCTTCGTCGGCGTCCACGATACTCGCAGATTTCTCGCCGGCTGGACCATCCACAGGAGGTCGTTCCTCCAGAGATCTGTCCAGACGTCGTCCGAGGAGCATACCGACACGCACCGAGATCCCGAAGACAACGACGGCGGCCATCAGCAGCGCGGCCGCGAGTACCACCGTCTCGATCAAGTCCGCCCTCCGGGCTCGGTGCCATCCTCGACACGCGCGGCTACGTCTCCTCGGGCAACCTTGATCGACAGCCTGGCGCCGACCGGCGCCTCAACCGGATCCCTGACCACCAGACCGTCTGTGGCGCGACGAACGATCGCGTAGCCACGGTCCAATGTCGCTTGCGGCCCGAGAGCCTGCAAAGAGGCGGCGTTCCGCTCGACCGCCGCCCGGGCCACGGCCAGGCGCGTCTCGGCGACCGGGGCAAGTCTCGCCAGGGCCCCGGCTTGCAGCGCCCGCCGGCGAGCCAACTCGTCTCGCACCGCCCGAGTCGCTCGGTCCAGCAGATGGCCAGCTCGTTCGCGCGCCTGGGCCAGCTGAGCGCCCGGCCGCAAACGGTCCAGGGCGCGGCCTTCCGCCGTCAGCTCGTTGCGCGACGCAGTCACGGCCGCCAGAACGCAACTCCGCCCACGCCGTTCCAGCTCGGCTACCCCCGCCGCCACCTCCGCGCGATCCGGCACAACCATCTCCGCGGCCGCCGAAGGCGTCGGCGCACGCACGTCCGCGGCGAAATCGGCCAGTGTCACATCCACCTCGTGGCCCACGCCGCACACCACCGGCACCGGGTGAGCTACCACGGCCCGCACCACCCGCTCGTCGTTGAACGACCACAGGTCTTCCAGCGAGCCCCCGCCACGCGCCAGAATGACCACTGCCGGGGCCTCCTGCCCCCTTCCTTCCGCACGAAGCGCGTCGCCCCATCGGGCCAGCCGGTCCAGCCCGGCCACCACGCTGGCGGCAGCCCCGTCCCCCTGGACCTGGCAGGAGGAAAGGACCAACCGCGCCAGCGGCCAGCGCCGTCCGACGACGTGGCAGATGTCGTGCCACACGGCTCCCGTGGCGCTGGTGACGACGCCGATCACCGCCGGCCGGAACGGCAGCGGCCGCTTTCGACTCGAATCGAAGAGCCCCTCGGCCGCAAGCTTGGCCTTGAGGGCCTCGAACCGCAGCGCGAGGTCGCCGAAGCCGGCGGGCTGGACGCTCGACACGTAGAGCTGATACAGACCCTGGGACTCGAAGACGTCCACCCGCCCGTGGACGACGACACGCAGGCCGGTTCTGGCCTCGAAGGGCGATGCCAGGCGTTCGTCCCGGAAGAAGACGCACGCCAGCTGGCTCCGCTCGTCCTTCAGGGTGAAGTAGCAGTGTCCGGCCGAGGAGACCGTCACCCGGCCGACTTCGCCCTCGACCCACAGGTCGCGCAGGTCGGGCTCGGAACGGACGGCGTCCCGGACCGCCCGGGTGACCTCGCTGACTCCCACGATCCGGAGGCCGAAGGCGGGCGTCGCCCGCGGCGGCGCTCTGTGCTCGCCTGGGGGCGATTCAACGAGAGCCTCAACCACCGGCGCATCCACCGACGGCTCCATGGTCCGTTCGACGGGCCGTTCCACAGGCACGGAGGGATCCACGATCGCGTCCCAGGCCGGCAGCACCCAGTCGGGCGGGTCGGTGCGGCGGCCGCGACGGGCGTCGGGATCCGGGGGCGGCAGGTCGTCCCACAGCATGTCGCTCTCGGGCGGATCGCCGCGACTCAACGGCCGCTCCTCTGCTCGATTACGCCCAGGATCCCGGGAGCCGGGATCAGAGACGCGTCTGGTACTCCCCGGTTCGCGTGTCGACCCGAACGGTGTCTCCTTCACTCACGAAGATCGGCACCTGGATGGTGAGGCCCGATTCGAGCTTGGCCGCCTTCCGAGCTCCCGTCTGCGTATCTCCGGCGAAGCCCGGCTCGGTCTCCATGACCTTGAGATCCACCGTGACCGGAAGCTCGACGCCGATAGTCTCACCCTCGTAGCTGGTCCGGTCCAGGAGCATGCTCTCCTTGAGGTAATTCACGGCGTCCTCGAGCTGTTCCGCAGTCAGGCTGAACTGCTCGTAGCTCTCCGTCTCCATGAAGTGGTAGTCACCGCCATCCTGGTAAAGGAACTGGATCTGGCGATGCTCCAGCTGTACTCGGGGCCACCTGTCGCCAGCCTGGAAGGACCGCTCCACCGTCCCGCCGCGCTTGACGTTCCGGAGCTTGATGCGGACCTGAGCCGAGCCTCGCCCGATCTTCAGATGGTGGTAGTCGAGGATCTGCCACAGGTCGCCATCGACCTCGATGACCACTCCCTTGTGCAGGTCGCTTGTGGAAATCATGGTTCCGGAGCGCTCCTCAGGGTGGGTCCCATGCTAGGGGGCTTGTGTGCCGACGCCCGATTGTAGCCGAGCCGTTGGCTCGCAGGTACCTTCCGCGTCCGGGTTCACGACAACGGGGCCGATCCCTTCAGGCCGCCGGCCCGTCCGTCCTGTCGGCGGCGTCGCCGACCAACGCCCTGACTCGGCTCAGCAGCTCCGTTCGGCCGTACGGCTTGGGCATGTAGCTGACCCCGGATTCCAGCACGCCTTGAGCCAGCACCCTCTCCTCGTTGTAGCCCGAGGCATACATGACCGGCATCGACGGCCGCCGACCTTTGAGCACGTTGGCGACCTCGTGGCCGCTCATGCCGGAAAGGATGACGTCCGTGAAGAGCAAGTCTATGGGTCCGACGTAGCGGGCTTCGAGCTCCAGGGCCTCCTCGCCGGAGCCGGCCTCGAGAACCGTGTATCCCGCCATGCGCAGGATCCGGCACGCCAGCGACCGAACCGGCTCCTCGTCCTCCACTACGAGGATGGTGGCCGTGCCGCGCCCAGTTTCGGGCACGACCGTCGCCTCCGCCTGACTGGCCTGGGCCGGGGCCTGGGCCACCTTGGGCAGAAAGACGCGGAACGTCGAGCCCCCGTCCGGTTCGGTGTCCACGTCGACGTACCCGTTGGACTGCTCGACGATCCCCAGGACGGTGGCCAGTCCGAGTCCGGTGCCCTTGCCCGGCCCCTTCGTTGTGAAGAATGGCTCGAAGGCATGTTGGAGCACCGCCGGGGTCATGCCGGTGCCAGTGTCTCTAACGCGCAGAACGACATACCGGCCGGGCCGTGCCCCCAGATGTGAAACCGCGAACGCCTCGTCGAGCTCGATCTCCCTCGCCTCGATCACCAACCGACCGCCGGTCGGCATGGCGTCACGGGCATTCAGGGCGAGGTTGACGAGCACCTGGTCCAGCTGGCTGGGGTCGGCCATGATTGGCCCGACCCCGGAGCCAACGTCCACCACGAGTTCGATGTCCTCGCCGATCAACCGCCTGAGCATGGGGGCCAGGTCCGCCACGACCGTCTGCGGATCGAGTGGCCTGGGGCTGAGGACCTGACGCCTGGAGAAGGCCAGCAGCTGCCTGGTCAGCTGGGTCGCTCGACCGGCGGCACGTTGGATCTCCGCCACGTCCAGGGTTCGCGGATCCTCGGGCCCCAGGTCTGTACTCAACATCTCGGCGTAGCCGGAGATCGCGGTCAGGAGGTTGTTGAAGTCGTGGGCTACGCCTCCCGCCAATCGACCGACGGCCTCCATCTTCTGCGACTGCCTCAACTGCGCCTCGAGCGACTTCTCGCGCGACACGTCCCGACCGATGATGATCGATCCCACCAGCTCGCCCGACTCGTCCACCCTTGGGCTGATGACCAGATTCAGATCGACATCCTGACCGTCTTTGCGACGTCCGTGCACCGATCCAGTCCACGACGCGCTTTCGGCAATGGTGCCCGATATCGCGGCGGCCTCTTCGGTCGTCTGGCTCTCGCTCGCCAGGAAGCCCATGTTGCGTCCCAGGGCCTCATCCCTGGTGAAGCCCGTGAGCCGGGTGAAAGCCGGGTTGGTATAGACGATGCGCCCGTCCCGCTCGGTGATCACGACCGACTCGCCGGCCTGCTCCACGACGGCGGCCAGCCGGTCGCGCTCCGCCTCCGCGGCGCGCCGGATCTCCTCACGGCCGATCACCTCGAGCTTGAACGACATGTCGTCCGCGAGATGCTGCAGGAGCTCGACCTCGATCGCTCCGAAGGCGTTGACGACCCCTCCGTAGACCGTCAGCGCTCCAATCGGCTTCCCTTCGACGACCAGGGGCAGCGACACGGCCGACTGGAAGCCATGCTCGATCACCTGGCGCTTCAATGTCGTGAACATCGAATCGGCTCGTGGGTCGGCAATGGCGATCGGCGAGCCGGTCCGAATCGCCGTGACAGTCATTCCCGGACCGCGGCGGTCCTGGCGGACGTTGAGCCGCAGCTTCTCCACGTAGCCGTCGGAATCACCCGCCGAGGCAACAGGCACGATATCGCCGCTCTGCCCGTCCACCAGCCCGATCCAGGCCATCCGGAATCCGCCACGTTCGACCGCGATCCGGCAGGCTTCCCGGTAGAGCTCGTCGCGATCGTCTATTCGGGTGAGCACCCGCAGAATCTCGGCAAGAGCGTCCCGCAAGCGCTCGCGCCGCGTCGCCAGCTCGTCGGGCTGCGAGCGCTCAGACCCGTCGAGCACGAGGGCCAGGTAGCGGGGACTCGGCACGGCGGAGTAGCCGAACCGCAACTCGACCGGCCTGACGCTCCCGTCCGCGGTCCGCAGCCTGGTCTCGACGACGACATGGTCTACGAGATCCTCGCGCAGTCGGCGCAGCAGAGCCTGCGCATGCCTGTTGGATAGACCGACGAAGAGGTCACCGAGGCCACGACCGTCGAGCTGTGCCGGCAGGGCGAGAGCCCGGCGTGCCCAGGGGCTTGCGTCGACAACGCGGAGATCCTCGGCATCGAAGACCAGGATGCCGACCCGCCAGCCATCCAGCAGGTGGCGAACGTCTGCTTCGCCAAGCGCCGGCTGCCCACTCACCTGCCGGTCCGACGACTGGCCCGAGGCGGTTCCTGGCGCCGCGCGCCGCAGGTGGCTCGGCCGATCTGTCTGATCGGTCATGTCAGTCATAGTGCCCACGATACGCGCCCCGGACCGAGCGCGGGCAAGACCGCGCCTCCCCTTGGGCATCGGCTGCCCCGCCCCCGTCCTTGATCCGCCAGAGCGCGCCTAGACTCCAACGACCAGAACGTCGCTCGGGAACGAGGTCAGCCCCTGGAGCCTCCCGGCCGACGTGTCGTACAGCACGAGGTCCTCGATGCGGACTCCGGTCTGCCCGTCCAAATAGATTCCCGGCTCCACGCTGAACACGGTGGGACTGGGCAGCGGCTCCTCCGAGGCCATGAGACTCAGAGTGGGCAGCTCGTGCGTAGCGAGGCCGATACCGTGGCCCAGGCCGTGGCCGAAATGCTCGCCGTGTCCGGCTCTCTCGATCACGGCCCGGGCGGCTGCGTCGACCTCCAGGCCATTGGGCGCGGAGCGCTCGCCACGAACAGAAGCCGTGAGCAGGTCGATCGCCGTCTGCTGGGCGGCCGCCACGGTCTCGTAGACCTCTATGTCCCGCGCGGCCGGTTCTCCGACGAAGAGCGTCCGCGTCATGTCGCTTCGGTAGCCATCCACCATCGCGCCGAAGTCGAAGAGGAGCACCTGCCCGATACGGACCTCGCTCTCGGACGGCGACCCATGCGGCAATGCCGCGTTGGGGCCCGCAAGGCAGGCGATCCCGAAGGCCAGGGCATCGCCGCCACTCGTCCGCATCTCCCATTCGAGCATCAGGGCCAGATCTCGTTCCGTCTGCCCGGGCTTGATACGCCGCAGAATCGACGCAAGGGCTCTGTCGCCGACCGCGCAGGCCGCCCGAATCCGTTCCGTCTCACTCGGCTCCTTCACGGCCCGGTCGCTCTCGACCCAGCCGGCGACTTCAACGAGCTCCACGTCCGGTGCCGCGAGCTGCAGCTGCTGCCAGAGCTGGTGGTTGACCAGCGCCGCTTCGACGGCTACCCGTCTTGCCCCGAGACTGCCCAGGAGCGTCGGCCAGATCGCCGCCAGATCGTAGGTCGTGGCCTCGATTCGAGCCTCCGCCGCCTGTGCGATTGCCTGCAGCCGGTACCGACTGTCGGCCACGACCACGACCTCGTCGGCAGACACGAAGAAGCGACCAGAGTTGCCCGCCACGCGATCCTCTCCGTCGTGCAGGACGAAACCGGTGAGGTATCGCGAGTTCTCGGGCCGGATGCCGAAGTACGCATCCACTCCCTCGGCGGCCAGGCGCGACCGGATTCTGGCCAGGCGGCCCGGCCGGGCGGTTCTGTCGGCCTCGGCCCAGCGGGCACGATCGGCGGCGCTCGGTGGCGACGGGAAGTCGGCGGGATGCGGCAGGCCGCGAACGAGGTTGGTCATCCGCTCATGTTAGCGAGGCCGCGCAACGCCACATCCGGATCGGCCTAGGCCTCGACGGTCTCCTCCGCCGTCCCTGACTGTCGGCGAGTCTAGGGCGTGTAGCCGTACTTCTTCGCGTTGGCGTCTTGTTCCGCCTGCGTCTTGGCGAAGGCGTGCGTTCCGCTGCCGTCGTTCTTGGCCAGGAAGTACAGATATCCGTCGGCGGTATCGGGCGATACCGCGGCCAGGAGAGACGGAGCGCTGGGCGAACAGATCGGTCCGGGCGGGAGACCCGCATGGCTGTAGGTGTTGTACGCGGCGAGCTTCCCCGGGAAGACGACCTTGCTGAGCGGGCCCGACGTCTCGATCGAAGTCCAGAACGTGTAGTCCACCCATGTCGCGATCGGGTGCGTCGGATCCTGCAACCAGACAGAGTCGTTCGCGTAGTTCAGAGTCGGGTTGGCATTGAGCAAGCCGGTCGGCCACATCTTCGGGTTGAGCCGGTTTATGTACACGCCGGCGATGAGGGGCCGGTCCGAGTCGACCTTCGCCTCGCTCTCGACGAGCGCCGCGATCTGCACTTTCTGGTAGATCTGATCCGGCTGCAGGGCCAGCAGCGCCGGCGGGGCGTGATTGGCGAACGCGTCGAGGAGCATGCTCAGCAACTGGATCGGTGTCGTGTCGGGAGCGATGTCGTACGTCGCGGGGAAGAGAAAGCCCTCCAGCGAGGCCCCCGCCGGCAGCTTCAGCCACGCGTGGCCGGCGAGCAAGTCGGCCGGCGGATTCATCGCCAGCTCGTAGAACTGGCTGGGGTCCATCGTCAGCGGCGCGGTCGGGTCGACCGGATTGGCCTTCAGGTACTCGAGCTTGGCCACCATCTGCTCGATCCGGAGCCCTTCGCGGAAGGTGACGCGAACTGTCGGCGGGGCCACGGGTGGCTGAGTGAGGATGGAGATCATCTCATCCACAGTCTGCGACTTGCTGACCACGTGCCGGCCGATCTGGAAGTCCGAGGTCGCGCCCCGCTCTATGGCCTGGAACACGAGGGCTCGAGCTTCGGTTATGGCGCCGGCCTTGACCAGCTGATCCCCTATCTGCCGTGGCGTCTCGTTCGGTCCGATGATGATCGCGATGGGATTCTGATCTCGGGCATCGACGGGCTGGGTGAGGCTCGAGCCGAGCTCGTTGCGGACTACATCCGCGACAAACGGCAACTTGAGCGCGGTCGGGTTCTCCGACGCCCAGTCGACGATGCTGCCGACTACGATCGGGCGGGCCACGAAGTACAAGCCGCCGACGACGAGCCCTCCGAGCAGCAGTGTGAAGACCGCGAAGCGCAGTACCTGGCCTGGTCCACTCGATCGACCCGAGCGATAGTCGCGCCGCACATCCAGCGATGCCGGAGGCCGGCCCTCGGCCACATCTTCAGGAGTCGACGGAGCGAAGTCGTCCCAACCCATGTCGATCACCGGCCTCGTGGCCTGATCCACCTCTGAGTCCTGGTGTCCCCCCGACCTCGGCCTCCCCCCGTCACGAACCGTCATCAGGTCTTTGGCTCCCGTTCTCCCTGACCGTGGCGTCCAGCTCGTCCTGGAGGATGAGCACGGCCGCCTCTCTGTCGATTCGGGCCCGATGGCCGTCCCGTTGAGCGGCCGTCGGCGGTCCTCCGGAGCGGCCCCTGGCTGGCAGTCCAACGCGACGCTCGGCTCGCTCGCTGGAAAGGCGCTCGTCGCGGAAGCGCACGGGCAGGCCGGTGACGCCTCCAACCGCCACGGCCCATTCGCGCGTCCGGATCGCTTGCTTTCCTTCGCCTCCGTCCATGTCGAGTGGCAATCCTACGACCAGACCGGCGGCTCGTTGTTCCGAAGCCAGTCGAGATATGACGAGCGCGTCCTGCGCGATGCTTCTGCCTCGAGTCAAAGTCGTGAGCGGGGTGGCGACGCCCGCGTCCAGGTCACCCACCGCCACTCCGATCCGGCGCTCGCCGAGATCGATACCGAGGACTCGGCGTGGCGCTCCCGAGCCCTCATCCCGGTCCCGGATCATCACGAAGCCGACGGGCTCGGTGAAGTCTGGCCCGGGGTCGGTGAAGGGGAGAGCGAAGGCGGGGGCGACGGTGAAAGGGACGGTGACGTTGACACCGAAGGCGACTCGCCGATTTGTGGCGTGGTGAACGTCGCTGCCGGGGGCGACGGCGTCACGACCACGCCTGGAGATGCGCTGACCGTCGGCTTCGGGCTGGCCGTCAGGAGTTGGAGGTCGATCCGAAAGTCGAAGCTGGGCATCGTCGAGGCCCAGCCCGGGGAGACCGATATCTCCACCTTGCCGTACTTGGCCAGGAACGATCGTGCTTCCTCGACCGACCTGCCCTGCACCGCCGCCCTGAGCTGGCCGACCTCGACGATCGGCGTCTGCAAGCCCACGGCCGTGACCGGGACGATCACGGCGTCTCCCTGCGTAGCGGCCGTTCCCAGCTGCGTGGCGATCGATCCGGCCACCAGGCTGTAGCCGCTTAGCACGGCGCTCTTGATGCGGCTCTCGGCGAGCGTTCGAACCGTGGACAGGTCTGCCACAACGGCCGTCCCGGTGGCCGCGGCGCTCAGGTCGAACGAGGTGACTCCCTGATTCAGCAGTCCCTGTGGATCCGGAGAGAAGGTCGGGATCCCCAGTCGCGCGGTGTCGGAGAACAGGTTCGAGCCCGACGGGACTGCCCCAGGCGCCGCTAGAGCGGTCTGGAAACTGGACTGCAGCCCCGAGGTGAGGCTGCTCTCGGCCGCGTCGATATCGGCCTGCACGATCATCGGCGACACGGTATGCGTGCCGCCGGTCGTGGGGCTCTTGTTGGTCACGGGACTGGCGGCCACGAGCGCGGAGGCCAGGTCCGCCGGCACACGGGTGATGGTCCGTGCGGCGACGTTGCCGGTCAGCCCTTTCACCACGGCGGCGATAGGTGCGTCGACCACGCCACGGCCGGTCCCGAAGACCGCCTTGGGTACGGTAACGGCGGCGGTCGTCGCGAAAGCGATGCCACTCGCCGTCGATACCCTGGTGCCGGCCGGAATCGGAACGGCCAGGAAGGTATTCTCGCTGCTGAACGTGACCGTCCCCGTTGCGGGTGTCTCGACCACGTTCTCGCCTGTAGCCGAGAAGGACCCGGCCACCTGAACGGGGAACGCCTCCTTCACGCCCGGCACCGTGGCCTTCTGGTCGTTCGAGGAGGAGACCGTTGGGTCCACGGTGACGTTGAGGCTCATCGGCCCCACGGGCTCCTCGCGCAGGGTCAGCGCAACCGTCGCGCTGGGGTAGAAGAAGAAGGTTCCCAGGCCAACGACGAGAACGATGACGCCGGCGAGCGCGGCCACGAACGATCGCGGAACTCGCCCCCTCCGACCTCGGCGCTCCGCGGCGGACCCACTCGGGCCGGTCGAAGCGCCGATCAGGCGTCCGCTCGATGCCCTGGCCCCAGCCGTTGTGTGCTCGCCATACGCCTCCCAGTTGTCGCCCGTTGCCGCTGCCGACCCTCCGCCGGACCGGGCTGCCTCGGCCTTCTCATACCCCCCGACCGTGGCAAAGACCGCCAGGCCGGCCGACCGCGCCACCGACTGCACCGACGGATCCGCGGCCACGATTGCCAGGTGCTTGTCGCGGCGCTTCGCCTCACCGGCG
The DNA here is from genome assembly GCA_003158295.1 of Chloroflexota bacterium. Lineage (GTDB taxonomy): Bacteria > Chloroflexota > Limnocylindria > Limnocylindrales > CSP1-4 > Fen-1039. The sequence goes on from PMIP01000053.1 coordinate 107,394, forward strand.
AGCAGCCGGAAGTTGATCCGCGACGTGGCCACGCGCGACGCACCGGAGAGCACCAGGGCGAGTCGTGTGTCGGACGAATCCCGGATTCGCGCGGCCGCCGAGGTGATCTCGTCCTGGTCGTCGAGGTAGTAGATGGCCATGGGCTACATCTTCATCAGATGGAGGACCTTCCGCAGAGCGACATCCAGCGGATCTTCGTTGGTCTGGAGCTCGATGGCCTGATACGCCAGCCCCAGCGGAGTCACGTCCTGCTGGTCCACGAGCAACTGCGTTCCGTCCTTGATCCGCTCGACCTGCTCCGGCGCCATCACCGCTACCTCCGGCGGGCGGCTGAACGGCAGCCGCTTCCAGAACAGCTCGCTGGACAGCGCCTTCCCGATCTCCGGGAGATGCGATCCGCCGCCACAGAGATAAACCCGCCCCGGCAGGAGGTCCTCCGCGGCCAGCTCTTCCAGAACCAGTTCCACCCCCGCGGACCAGATATCCACGTCCTCCGAGATGATCTTCGCAACTTCCGCGCGGTGCTCCACCTTCAGGCCACGGGCATAGTCCACCTTGATCTCTTCAGCCCGCGGGAACGGCAGGTCCAGGCGGTCCGCGAGGGATTTCGTGAAGGCGCGGCCGCCCAGGGCGAACATGCGAGTCCCCTCGATACCGCCGTGGCGGACCAGCGCCACGTCTGTCGTGCCGCCGCCGATGTCGATGAAGAGAGCGCCCGACTGCTGAACCTGCTCACTCCCCAGTACCCGCGCCACGGCGTACGGCTCGGCAACGATCTCCAGCAGGTCCAGCTCGAGCTGCTGGGCCACGGTCTGCAGAGCGCCCAGGTGGACCAGGGGGGCGAAGGCGTTGAAGATGCTGATCTTGACGTGTCGCCCTTTGAAGCTGACCGGGTTCGTCACCGGATAGCCGTCGATCTGGGCGCCCGTGACCGCCGCATGGACCAGCCGGACGTCCACCTGCGGCAGGCCGGTCTCCCAGGTGATCGCCCGTTCCGCCTCCCTCAGAGCCTCGCGCTGCACGCCCTTGATCAGCTTCTGGAGCTCGGCGTCCGAGATCGGCACGTTAGGGTGCTTGCGTTCCTGCGTGTGAGCCGTGGTGAAGCCCTTGACCAGCTCGCCGGCGATCCCGATCACGCATTGGGTAGGCCGGAAGCCGGCCATCTCCTCCGCCTCCTGGAGCGCCACCGAACAGTTGTCGACTACGGCGTTGATGTCGGTGACGGTGCCGGACTGCATGTGCGAGAGGCCCTGGCGTTTGCGCCCGACGCCGCGAACCGTGCCCAAGCCGCCCTCGTCCATCTCGAAGACAAGGGCCTTGGCGAACTCGGTCCCGATGTCCAGGGCGGTGCAGGAGGCGAGGGTCGATTCCGTCTCATGGCCCCAGATCCTGCGCCAGAATGCCACGGCCGCTCCCCTAGCTCTCCGCTATGCGCCTGCCGTCCTAAGTGTATCCGCGATCGCAGCCATGGCCGCGCCGATCCCGTCTCGGCGCTTTCCCATTCCCTGGGCCATCTCGGGACGACCGCCGCCGCGACCGTCCATGGGCCGCATGGCCACCTTCACCAGCTCGCCCGCGGAGACTCCGCGAGCCACCAGCTCCGGACTCACGGTGACGAAGATCTGGGGAACGTCGGCATCCATTGCCACCGCGATCACGCCGTTGCCCAGGGCCGACCGGATCTCCTTGACGTAGCCCTTCCACTGCTCGGGTGATTCGAACGCGCCCGAATATGCGACGAACTTGATACCGGGACTGACCTCCTGGGCGCCGGCGGCCACGTCCGCCGCCTTGGGCAGCCCACTTCCGCCGGCACGGAGGCGGTGGCGCGCTTCGCGAAGCTCTTCCTGGAGAGACGCCACGCGATCGGGGATCGAGTCCGGCGAAGTGGCGCCGGTCGCGTCCGCGATGCGATCGAGAAGGGCCAGACGCGCCCGGACGAGCGTGTCGGCGCCGTCGCCGGTAACGGCCTCGATGCGGCGGATGCCGGCGCCGATGCTGCGATCCGCCGTTATGACGAAACTGCCGATCTGTCCGGATGCCGAGCAGTGGGTTCCTCCGCAGAGTTCGAGCGAGTAGCCCTCGACCCGGACGGTCCGCACCTTCTCGCCGTACTTCTCGTCGAAGAAGGCGTCGGCGCCGGCGGCGATGGCCTCCACCATCGGCTGGACCTTGGTAGTCACAGGCCGGTTCTCGCGCACCACCCGCCTGACCTCGTCCTCGATAGCCCGCTTCTCGTCAGCGGTCAGCGCCCGCTCCAGCGGGTAGTCGAACCGGAGATAGTCCGGCGCGACGAGCGAGCCGGCCTGATGCGCCTCCGGGCCCACGACGTTGCGCAGGGCTCGGTGAAGCAAGTGCGTGGCGGTATGGTTGCGCATCGTTCGGGCGCGCCGCTCGGCATCCACGCGGGCGGTCACCGTCTCGCCGACCCGCAACCGGCCGTGGAGCTTGCCGCGATGGACAAAGAGTCCGGCGATCGGCTTCTGGGTGTCCTCGACGGTGAATAGAGCGCTCCCGCCGCCGGCCTCCAGCAGCTCTCCGTGGTCGCCGACCTGGCCGCCGCCCTCGCCGTAGAACGGGGTGGCGTCCAGCACCACCTCGGCCTCGCCGTGTCCCGTTAGCTCCTGGTACTCGGTCCCGTCGCGCACGATGGCCACGACCCGGGCCTCGGCCTCGGTTCCGTCGTAGCCCACGAACTTCGTCTCGCCCACCCGACGCTGGATCGACTGGTAGAGATCGCCGAGCTCCGCGTAGCGTGCCAGATCGGCCTTGGTGCCTTTGCGGCTGCGTTCCTTCTGCTCCGCCATCGCCGCCGTGAAGCCGTCGCGGTCGACCCTAACGCCGTATTCGGCGGCCATGTCGACCGTCAGGTCCACCGGGAAGCCATAGGTGTCGTGAAGACGGAAGGCGACTTCGCCCGCCAGCACCGGCGCGTCGGTCGCCAGGCTCTCGGGCCGGCGCCCGATCACCCGCTCGGCCGTGGTCAGTGGAGCGAGCGCAGCCTCGAGCTGTCCCGTGCCCGTCTCCAGGGTTCTGGCGAACTGGGTCTCTTCCTGGCGGACCACCTTGAGAATCCTCTCGCGCTGCTCGGCCAGGTACGGATAGGCATCGCTCATCGTGTCGATCACGACGCCCGCGGTGACGTCCATGAACGGTTCCCTGCGACCCAGGAGGCGACCGTGGCGGACGGCCCGACGCAGAATGCGGCGCAGAACGTATCCACGGCCCTCGTTGGAGGGCGCCACGCCGTCGGCTACGAGGAACGTGACGGCGCGCGAGTGGTCGGCGATAACCTGGTAGCTGAACCGCTCGGCCTCGAAGGCCTCCGGGTCATGGCCCAGCAGCTCGCGCATCGCGGCGTGGATCGGGGTGAACAGATCCGTGTCGAAGTTGCTGGGAACCTGCTGGAGGACGCTCGCCAGCCGCTCGAGGCTCATCCCTGTGTCGATGCTCTGAAACGGCAGCGGCACGCGCTCCCCGTTCGGCCGCTGGTCGTACTCCATGAACACGAGGTTCCAGATCTCGAGCCAGCGCGGGCAATGCTCCGAGTGGTCGGGGATGCACTCCGGCCCCTCCGACAGCTGCGCGCCGCGGTCGAAGTGGATCTCGCTGCACGGTCCGCACGGCCCCGTCTCGGCCATCCGCCAGAAATTGGCGTCGTCGCCGGCGTCGACATCGCCCCAGACGGCCATCCGCTCGGGCGGGATCCCGATCTCATCGCGCCAGACCGCCCGGGCAACCTCGTCATCCTTGTACGTCGTGGCAGCCAGACGTTCGGGCGGGATCCCCAGATCCTTGGTCAGGAACTCCCAGGCCAGGTGGATCGCCTCGCGCTTGAAGTANNTGCCCAGCATCTCGAAGAAGGTGTTGTGGCGCGTCGTGCGGCCTACCTCCTCGAAGTCGTTGTGCTTCCCGGCGACCCGCAGGACACGCTGGTAGTCGACTGCGCGGACGTAACTGCGCTTCTCCCGCCCGGTCAGCACGTCCTTGAACTGCACCATTCCGGAGTTCGTGAAGAGCAGAGTCTGGTCTCCCGCCGGCACCAGCGACGCGCTGGGCACGTGGGTATGACCGCGCTCCACAAAGAACTCCACGAAGCGGCGGCGGACCTCGGCCGCAGAGAGATAGGGAATCGGCAAGTCAGGCATCGCCGCTAACGGTACCAAACCCGACCCGATGGGCGCGGCCTTCGCGACGAGCGCCGGCGTAGCTGCCGCTGCCGCTTCGGGCCCGGGTCCGCGCCGACCGCCGGCGTCGACTCGCTCATCGGCCGCCGGTCCGTGCAATTCGGTGCCTGCCCGCTGACCGGCCACCGTCGCGGCGTGCTGCCCGGTGATCAGCGTTCCTGCCGCCGACGACTCCAGATCGTGGATCCGGCGATGGCCGCGCCCAGGAGGGCTCCCATTGCCACTCCCCGTGCGAAAGCAACGGCCCTCTGGTCGGCAGTTCGCGACGGCTTCCTCCGCCGAGCGGCCAGTCGCAGCAGCGTCCCAATCACAGACGGTGTTCCTCCGGGCTTTCGGGACCAAGGATCGAGAGCACGAACACGAACCCGATCCCGGCCCAGGCCACGATCGATGCCGTGATCAGATGAAAGTCGCCGATGCGAACGGGATCGATCCCCAGTCGTCCGCCTGTCGCGTCTCCGGCCCACGCCCCGAGCACGGCGGCCAGGAAGGCAATCGCGACCCGAGCATCCACCGTCCTCCGGATGGCGACGAACAGCGCGGTGTGAAAGCCGCCGACCAACAGGGCGAGCACCGGAGCCGGGCCAATGTCCACGCCCCGAGTATAGGGACGCAGGCCATCGACCGGACCACCAAGCGGCCCCGCGGGCCGGCCCGCCCGGCCCGACCCGATCCGATCCGACCCGGACTTGAGATCAGCCGGGTGCGGGGTCTTCCAATCGAGCGATCCGGCCGCCACCGAGAACGACGTCGCCCCGGTAGAAGACCGCAGCCTGCCCGGGCGCGGCAGCCCAGACCGGCTCCTCGGTCCGGACCGCCCATCTTCCGTTCTCGAGGGGCGTGACCATAGCCTCGGCAGCCCGAGTTCGGTGCCGTATCTGCACCTCTGCCCGTAACCGATCCACGGACCCGAGCGGCGGATCGCCGGCCACGAACCGAACCTCCTCGACCTGGAACTCCCGAGTCGCCAGGTCTGAGCGGCGGCCCAGCCTGATCGTGTTTGCGCTCGCATCTATCTTCCAGACGTAGCGCGGCTCTCCGACTGCCACCCCGGTCCCCTGCCGCTGCCCCACCGTGTACGAGGCAGCTCCGAAATGCTCGCCGATTTGCCTCCCGTCCACGTCCAACACCGGCCCAGGCTCGGCCTGCCAGCCGGCCCGCTCGCGCAGCACGTCGCGATAGTCGCCGCGGGGCACGAAACAGATCTCCTGGCTGTCGCGCTTGTCGGCCGTCGCCAGCCCAAGCGCGCGAGCGGCATCACGCACTTGCGGTTTGGTCATCTCGCCGAGCGGGAAGCGCGTGTGGGCCAGCTGCTCCTGACCGAGGCCGTACAGGAAGTAGCTCTGATCCTTCTGGGGGTCGCGGCCGCGCAGGAGGCCATAGCCGGCCGAGCCCTCCTCGCCGGGGGGGGAGATCCGCGCGTAGTGGCCTGTGGCGACCGCATCGCAGTCGTACAGAAGCCGTGCCTTTCCCAGAAGCGCTCCGAACTTGACCACAGTGTTGCAGTCCACGCATGGGCTCGGCGTGCGGCCACCCAGGTATGCGGCAAGGAAAGGCTGCAGGACTCCCGTGTCGAATTCGCGCTCCAGGTTCATCACGAAGAACGGGATATCCAGTTGCGACGCTACGCGCCGCGCATCCTCGGCGGCGTCCAGTGAGCAGCAGCTCCGGTTGAACTCCGAGGCGCTGTCCGCCACGTCGCTCAGGCGCATCCAGACGCCAATCGCCTCGTCGCCTCCGGCCTTCACCAGCGCCGCCGCGACCGACGAGTCCACGCCGCCGGACATCGCGACGAGAACACGCGTCACTCGCTCGTCGCCTCCGGCGCAACGGCCGCCAAGGGCCGAGCGAGCGCCGCCGCCCGCTGGGCCTCGAGCCTGGTCGCCGCTTCGCGGTGAGACTCGATCGTGGCGGCGATCAGTCCCGCCGCCTCCTCGATCTCTTTGGCCGTGGTGGTGCGGCCGATCGAGAACCGCAACGCTCCAGCGGCCTCGTCCTCCGGAAACCCCATGGCCGCCAGCACGTGGCTGATTTCGCCCGACCCGCTGACGCATGCCGATCCCGTCGAACAGGCAAGCCCCGCCAGATCGAGCGCAATCGTGACGGCGTTTCCATCCAACCCTGCCGCCACCACTGATAGCAGGCCCGGCAGCCGTTCGGTTGGGTGGCCGGTCTCCTGCACGCCCTCGATGGTGCGCAGCCGCTCGACCAGGGTCTCTCGATAGGTACGAAGCCGCGCTGCGACGGCGGGGCGTTCGGCTACCGCAAGCTCCAACGCTGCCGCCAACCCAACGGCCCCCGCCACGTTCTCGGTGCCGGCTCGTCGATAGCGTTCCTGCGCCCCGCCCTGCTGCTGGGCCAGGACGTTGGTGCCGTGGCGGACGTACAGGGCCCCGACACCCTTGGGGCCCTCGAACTTGTGAGCGGCAATCGAAACCATGTCGACGCCCAGAGCCGCGACGTCGACTTCCAGGTAAGCGGCCGCCTGCACTGCGTCCGTGTGGAAGAGGATTCCCCGGTGCCGCCGCACGCGTTCTGCGATCGCGGCGATCGGCTGGATCGTGCCCACCTCGTTGTTCGCCAGCATGATGCTGACCAGGATCGTCTTGGGCGTGATGGCCGCTTCCACCTCGTCGGGATCGACGCGGCCGTAGCGATCCACGGGCAGCTCCACGACCTCGAACCCGAACTTCTCCAGGTAGCGGACCGTGTGGCCCACCGAGTGATGCTCGACCGAGCTGGTGATGATGCGGTGGCCCCGGCCCTTGCCGGCCCAGGCCGCGCCCTTGATCGCGAGGTTGTTCGCCTCTGTCCCGCCCGAGGTGAAGACGATCTCCCGCGGCGTGACGCCGAGAGATCGAGACACCCGCTCGTGTGCCTCGTCCAGCCCGGCTCGAGCACGCCGGCCGAATGAGTGGACGGAGGAGGGATTGCCGAAACCTTCGGTCAGCCAGGGCTGCATCGCCTCGAGCGCTTCTCGCCGCAGCGGGGTCGTGGCGGCGTGGTCGAGGTAGATGGGCATCGCCCAAGATTGTACGCCGGGTACTGATCCGGGCTCAGTCAGCACCTGGCGCACTCGCCGAGTCGATGAACGTCAAATGGCCCAGCCTTCCCGTTACCAGTCCCCGAGCAGACCGTCGATCGACCGGTCGAACCACCAGACCATCTGGGCGTCGTGCGTACCGATAAGCCGATTGTCCCGTTTCAACGCCAGTTACGGCATGAAGTAGCCGGTGACGTCGAAGAGCACATGGGCCGTGGGACCCAGAGTCGAG
>PMIP01000100.1 GCA_003158295.1 Chloroflexota bacterium
TTCGTCGACAACTCGCTGACCCACGGCAACCCGCACGGCATCGACCCGCTGGGCGTCTTGTGGCCGCGGGTCGTTGACATCAGCGACCGCGCTCTCCGAAAGGCGATCGTGGGGATGGGCGGGCGCGAAAACGGCTACCCGCGCGAGACCGAATGGCAGATCACAGTCGCCAGCGAAGTGATGGCGGCCCTCGCGCTCGCCTCCGACATTCACGACCTGCGGGCGCGACTCGGCAGGATGGTCGTCGCCACCACCTTCGACGGCCGCCGGATCACCGCCGAGGACCTGCGCTGCGCCGGTTCGATGACCGTCCTGCTACTGGACGCGATCAAGCCGAACCTCCTGCAGACCCTCGAGGGCGGGCCCGCCTTCGTCCATTGCGGTCCGTTCGCCAACATCGCCCACGGCAACAACAGCGTCCTGGCCGATCGACTGGCGCTGGCCACCTGCGAGATTGCCTGCACCGAGGCCGGCTTCGGTGCCGACATGGGCGCGGAGAAGTTCTTCGACATCAAGTGCCGCCAGAGCGGGCTGCGACCGGACGCGGCGGCCATGGTCGCGACGGTCAGGGCGCTCAAGATGCACGGCGGCGTCGGCCGGATCGTGGCCGGCAAGCCGCTCGATCCCGCGCTCGAGGAAGAGAACGTGGAGGCGGTCCGGCGCGGTTCGGCCAACCTGGCCGCTCAGATCGAGAACGTGCGCGTCTTCAACGTCCCGGTGGTTGTTGCCATCAACCACTTCCCCACCGACACGGAAGCAGAGGTCGCCGCGATCCGGGAGGTGGCTCTGGCCGCCGGCGCGCGCGAGGTCGTCGTAAGCCGCCACTTCGCCGATGGGGGCGCGGGCGCGGAGGATCTGGCCCGTGCCGTCTGGTCGGCGGCGGAGGTGGGGGCGCCGGACTTCCAGTTCCTCTACCCGGACGACGCCCCGCTTCGCGAGAAAATCGAGACGATCGCGGTGCGCATCTACGGCGCCCGGGGCGTTGATGAGCTGCCGGCCGCCACGAAGGCCTTGAAGCTGTACGAGGAGCTGGGCTACGGGAAGCTGCCGGTCTGCATGGCGAAGACTCACCTCTCGCTGAGCCACGATCCGTCCTTGAAGGGCCGGCCCACCGGGTTCCGGGTCCCCATCCGCGAAGTCCACCTCTCTGCCGGAGCCGGCTTCGTCACGCCGCTGCTGGGCGAGATGCGCACGATGCCGGGCCTGCCGTCGCACCCGGCCGGGGAGTCGATCGACATCGATGCGGACGGGAACATAGTCGGCCTGTTCTAGGCAGGGCGCCGATGCTCAACCTGCTACTCACCCGACACGGCCTGCCGGACGCGGGCCCGGACGTCTGGCTTGGGAGCCAGCTCGACGTACCGCTGAGACCCGAGGGCCGCCGTCAGGCGGAGGCGCTGGCGCACCGGCTGGCCGGCATCCGAATCGACCGCATCTTCTCCAGCCCGATGCTTCGCGCGCTGGAGACGGCCCAGATCGTGGCCCGGGGGCGGCCGGTGGAGGTCGACGACCGGCTCATCGAGCGCGACTACGGGCGCTGGGAGGGCCTGACGAACGCGGAGATCGAGGCCCGGGATCCGGAGCTTCTGGACCGCTGGGATCGCGATCCGGCGGCCACGCCAACGCCAGGCGGAGAGTCGGGCGACGAGGTGGCGGCAAGGGCGCTGAGCTTCCTCGCCGATCTGCTGGCCTCCGAGATGGCTCACTCGAGCGCGTCGGCGTCAACCCGAGGAGACTCGCCCGAGGCGGGGCGCCCGGCGGAGTTCGAGGGTGAGCGCCGCGTCCTGGTCGTCGCCCACGGGACGCTCATCCGCATCCTGCTGTGTGTCGCTCTCGGCATCCCCGTGCGGGACTACCGGCGCCGCTTAGTCCAGGGCAACGCGAACCTGACCGTCCTGCGATACGAGCCCGGAGACGGCCCGGACGGAGCCCAGCTGATCCTCGCCAACGACGTCAGCCACCTCCGTTCGCCCGGCGAGGTGCCCTGGGGCTAGCTCGCGGCGGCGGCGTCGACGCTGGACGACTCAAGGCTGAGTCCGACATCCGCCAGTACGCGGAGCCGGGTCGCAAAGAGCCAAGCCAGACCGTACAGGCAGGCCACCAGGACGAGCAGCGCCCGGTACCCCGCGACCAGGGCCGCGTACTCGATGACACCGCCGAGCATCGCCCCGAGAAGGTTGCTGGCGAAGGCCATATCCGCGATCTTCGTATCCCGGAACGAGAAGGTGAAGATCAGGTTGGCCAGGAAGACAGGGGCGAAGGCCACCACGGCAGCCAGCAAGTAGCGCAGCCATAACGGATCCAGGAGAAGCTGCTCCGGCGGCAGTGCCCACGCCACCGCCAGCGCCGCGAAGAGGAGCACGTAGAGGGGCCGCGAACGACGCAGGCGCAGTCGAGAATTGACCAGGATGGCCAGCAGGACCATCACGAGGATCGCGAAGAACGCCAACGCGTTAACCAGCCACGTAGTGCCGAACAGCAGGCTGAAGCTGACCAGACTCTTCGTCTCGAGCAACATGAAGGCTGAGCCCAGGACGAAGAAGTGAGGGCTGAAGCCTTTCAATGGAGTCTTGGTCACGGCGGCCGCTCCGCCCACGGAGAGCAGCGCGAAGAGCAGCACGAAAGCGAGCGCGATCAGGTAGTGGGGCTGAATCGTGGCGCTGCGCAGGTATAGGAACGGCCAGTCGTCGGTGGCCTCGGTCGGAGCGGAGCCGGTGACCGTTGGAATTGGCGTCACTTCGTCGCCCGGCGGGGCCGCGCCGTTGAGTGCTGCAATGGGCGGTCCAACGGCGAAGACGGCCTCGCTCTCGGAGTAGATCCGCAGGATCGGTTTCGTGCCGAAAGCCGTTTCGAGCATTGAGCCGATCTTCGTGACCAGCCACGGCTCGCGATAGGAGTTGTACAGGACAAATGTGCCGTCAGGGTTCAGATGGTCGCGCACCGACTGGAAAGCTTCGACCGTGAACAAGAACGACTCGAGCCGGACGTTGCCGGTCGAAGCGACGAGCGTCAGAGAGTCGGGCAAGGCGAAGATGACCAGGTCGTAATGTTTGGTGGTGGTTCGCAGGAAAGCCCGGCCGTCGTTTACGTAGCGGGTCACCCGCGGGTCGGCGTACGGCTTGAGCGGATGCTGGTCGATTCCGATCTGCTGGATGGCCGGGTCGATTTCGACCGCATCGACATGCTGGGCGCCGTACTGGAGAGCCACCGCCACGTCGTTGCCGGTTCCCGCGCCGATGACCAGCACGTCATGGTAGGTCCGGCCCGGGAACCACTTGTAGAGCTGGTAGTAGTACTTCTCCCCCGGCTGGCCAGGCCAGATGCCTTGAAACGGGATCCCGTCGACAGACATGGCCTTCACCATGATCCCGGCCGGGTCCTTCGCGGCGTACAGGTTGATGCGGTAGTACGGCGACCACGTCGCTCCCCAGCTCTGTTGCAGGAGGGCCAAGAACAGCACCGACGCCACGGCGATGCCGCTTATGGGCGACCACGGACCCAGGCCGGAGCCCAAACTCATGAGCAGGAGCAGGGCTGCCACGACGAGGAACCAGATAAGCGGCGGCGTCCACAGCGCGGACAAGAGAGCGAAACCGGCGACGCCTGCCAGCGAGCCGGTGATGTCGAGGGCATACGCCTGAAGCGGCGGCTGACTCTTGAGCAGCGGACCGAGCGGCAGGGCCAGCGCCGCCATGAGAGCCGCAACGAGCACGAAGACCAACGGCAGCACGATGTAGTTCGTGTCTGCGGAAGTGCTCTCCGCCAGGCCGAAGAAGACCTCGTCGCTCGACTTGACCTGGACATCCAGGTGGGCGACGAGAACCAGCAGGACGACGCCGAACAGAAGCCAGGCAAACGGCGAAACCACGAGCTTTCGACCGGACCGACCGAGGAGTATGCCAAGGCCGATGCCGAGGAAGCTTGCGATGAGAATGAAGTTGGTGAAGAAGCCGACGTACTTGACCGTCGATGGGATCCAGCGGATGAGCAGCAACTCGGTGAAGAGCAAGCTCGCGCTGGTCAGCACCAGCCGCACCCGGAGATCGCGGAGGAACGGCACGGGGGGCAGCGAGGGCAGGGAGCGCTGGGCGGAGGTCAACGGAGATCCCCCATACTTCGCGGCTTCGTCTGGGCGGACGGCCCAGGGCGCATGGTAGCGCAGGCGCGCCAGCGGAATCTGCGAAACCAGTCGTCGAGTGGCAGACTGGGCGTCAGGGGCGGAGCGGAACGGGGACGACGAAGCAGGGAAGGCCGGATCTGGATTTGGCTCGCGCATCGATCGCCTACGTCATTCTGTATACGGCGGTCGCCGCCTACGCGCCCTACCTGTCCCTTTACTACCAGAGCCTCGGCATCGGGTTCGGGGGCATCGGCGCTCTCGCGGCGTTCACCTCGGCGGTTGCCCTCTTCGGCGCGCCGACTTGGGGCATGCTCCACGACCGGTTCCCCACGGCACGCCTGTTCATTCCCGCCGCCGCCGTTCTCGCGGGTACGGGTGGCGTGGGGCTCGCGAACGCCGGCGCGACGCCACTGCTGGTGCTGTCCGCCGCGGCCTTCGCGTTCGGCATGTCCGGCATGGCCCCGATGATGGATGTCCGGGTGCTCGACATGTTCGGCGCGGATCGCACCCGCTACGCCCGGGTTCGGATGTGGGGATCGTTCAGCTTCATGATCGCCGCCCCGATCATCGGCATCCTGGTTCACGCCGACGGCTATCGCGCCCTTTTCCTCGCGTTCGTCCCGATGGTCCTGCTCGGCGGTCTTGCGTCCACCCTGCTACCGGGGCGATCGATGGGTGTGCGCGGTGCCAGTCTTCGCCGGGCGCCCGGCCGCGTCCTGAGCCACCGGCCCATCGCCCTCTTCCTGATCGGCGCGCTGGTCGGCTGGACCGCGGTCTACTCGCAGCTCGCTTTCTTCTCGATCTACGTCCGCCAACTAGGCGGATCCAGCGAGGCGGTCGGATGGGCCTGGTCGTTCGGCGCCGCGCTCGAGATCCCGTTCATGCTCTTCTTCCCGCAGCTGGCGCGCCGGTTCGGAACGGAGCGCCTCATCGTGCTGGGCATGGCCATTCTCGTCGCCCGCCAGGTGGCGAACGTGATCTTCACCGATCCAACGCTCCTCATCGGTCTCTCGCTGGTACAGGGCGCCGGCTACGGTCTGCTGCTGATCGGCGGTATTGCCTTCGTATCCCGTGAAGCACCGAAGGGGACGGCCGCCACGGCGCAGGGGATTCTCAACAGCGTCACTTTCAGCATGTCGTCGATCATCGGATCCGGGCTGGGCGGCGTGCTGGCGGGATGGCTCACGATCCGCGGGCTGTACGTGGTCTCTGCCTGCCTTGGTGCTATCGCCATCGTCCTGATCGCCCTGGCGGTCCTTCCCGCGACCAGGCGGCTGCCCGAGAGCCTGGGCTCGAGCGCTCCTCTGTGACCAGGCTCGACAGCGACCGCTCTGTCGACCGCGCGCGCCGCGGAGACGCCTCGATGGCGCGTCCCCGCCCTGGACGAGCTACCAGCCGTATCGCTTGACGCGCGCCTGGACCGTATTCGCCACCACCTGAGCGCCCAGCGCGCTGAAATGCACGCCGTCGACCGTGTACTTGTCGACGTAGACGCCGTCGGATGTCGACAGCGCGGCGTGGACGTCGACGACGGCGAGCACGTAGCTGTTGGCGAGATGGACTATCTGTGAGTTGAGCGAGTTGATCTGGCCGGCCCAGGCCGGGTACGAGTCAGGCGGGATTGTCATCAAGACCACCGTGATCCCCTTGGCCTTCGCCGCCACGATGATGGCCCGCAGGTTCGCGATCGTGGTCGCCGCGCTGATGTAGTGGCCGATGTCGTTCGTGCCGCCCATGACGAACACCACATCCGGCTTGTAGGCGAGCACGTCGCTACTCAGGCGGTTCCGCATTTGGGCGGTCACGTCGCCCGGGACGCCGGCGTTGTGGAGCAGTCGCAGATAGGGATCCTGGGTGTCCAGTCGACTCGGCCAGGACGGTCCTGGGTCGCCGTAGCCGGAGGTCAGCGAGTCGCCAAGGGCCACGAACGTGTACACCTTCCGCGGGGTTGGTTTCGGCGCCTTGGTGGGTGTTGGAGTGGGCACGGGCGTGGGTCCATTCGGGAGGACGGCCGACGGACCGGGGGGCGTGTAGGTGGGGACGTCCGTTGGCAGCGGCTCGAAGCTGTCGATCGGGTCCGAGGGGCTCGCACTGGGGTCGACCGGATTCAGATTTGCGGCAGCCTGGTCGCCCGGATCGGACGGGGCCGGGTGAGCAGCCCAGACCCCGGGCAGGCTTGCCGATACGGTGCACGCGATCAGAATCAGGATAAGCACGGCCGCGAACTCGCGCCGGTGCGGTTCCCTCGGTATGAGGCGCCGGCCGAGATGCCCGAGGCGGCCGGCCGCTCCGTCTTCGCGCGGGCCGGAGGGCCGGCCTCGTTCCGCGGCGATGGTGTGCCTCTGGCTGGGGCGCGCGACCTCGTCGGTGGCCGACGACCCGGCCGGGCTGACGAGGCTCGTGGAACCGGCCGCGGAGACCGAGTCGGCTGCGGAGGGTGAACTGGGCGGGCGGCTGGAGTCGGTCGGGTCGGGCGCGGCCATCGGCTCTTTCGAGCCGGACCGATCTCGCCACGATGCCGGGACGATGGCCCGCCAGAGGCCGGCCAGCATCTGCAACGGCCCGCGCCGGGTCCGGTGAGCCATGCGCCGGCTGGTCAGGGCAACTTTGGGATCGGGATGGGCCATGGGTCCGAGGCGGACCCCTTCGGCCTCCGCTGCGCCGCGTTTCGAGCGGTCTCGAGCCGTGCTCACGCGGTCCCAGCGTTGGGGACGGCTGCCTGCCATCCGCTTTCTTCGATGCTCAGCGCCTGCAACTGGACGCGAGTTGGTCTACTGCGCATCTGCCCTTACCCGTAGCTTCGGCGGCCACCCTGGACGCCCCCTGGTTATGGCTTAAGTCTGCCACGGGATGGCCCGACGGTGCACGCCGGGCGTATTCGCCTCGTGGTGGCTCGCCCGGCCGTCCCTGCGCCGGAGAAGCCCTCCGCCCTCAGCCCTGGGCCTCCGACCGTCCGCTCCGGACGCCCGGATGGCCGAGGCGCCACCAGACGAACGCGACTACCGCGGCCAGGCAGGCAACCAGGATCAGCGTGTCGAAAGGCTGCATTGTCTTGCGAATGTCTTTCCAGTGCTCTCCCAGCACCGTGCCGAAGTAGACCAGGGCGACGGTCCACGGGATGGCGCCCAGGGTCGAGTAGGCGATGAACCGGCCGATCGGCATATGAGCCACGCCGGCGATGAAGCTGATGACGCTTCGAACGCCCGGCAAGAGGCGGCTGAAGAACGCCGTCGGAGATCCCCACCGGGCGAAGAACGTCTCGGCCTGGTCGATCTCGTGCTTCCGGATCAGAAGGAACCGGCCCCACCGGTCGAGAAACGGCCGGCCGAGCTTGGCTCCCAGGTAGTACCCGAAGATCGACCCGGTGGTGTTCGCGGCCGTTCCAACGACCACGACGACCCAGAAGTTCCAGGGGCCGTGGGTGAGCGGCTCGATCTTGCTCGCGTCGCTGACCAGGAAGCCGGCGTAGGGGAGGATCAATTCGGACGGCAGCGGCAGCAGCGTCGACTCGATGACCATGGCGATGAATACGCCCAGGTAGCCGACGGCGCCGTAGAGGCCGTCCAGGAACGGGATGACGGCCGTGTCGATGATGGCGAACACGAGAGCCTCGTAGCTTGGGTAGAACGCCAGGGCGGGTCGTGCCGCGCGCAGGCCCTGCGCAGGATAACCGAGGCGTCGGGGCAGCGCCTGCCCAAGCGCCGTGGACGCGCGGTCCGGGCAACGGACGCTCGGCCCGCCGGCCGCATTCGAAGCGCCCCGCCGGCCGCATTCGGCCCATTGGAGCGGCCGCCGCGCCACGTCGGCGCCGCCGGGCGGCCACGTCCGCGCCGCCGGGCGGCCACGTTCGGCGCCGCCCGCTATTCTCATGGCGTGAGCGACACCCCCGGGCCCTCCGACGTTGCGCCCGCGTGGCGCGGATCGCACCGGCACCTGCCCGAATCGCAGAGGCTCCGCCAGCCACTCCCCGCCGAGGCGGAGATCATCCTGACCGGGGCGGACCTCTCAATTGCCGACGTGGAAGCGGTGGCGCGGCGCGGGCAGCTCGTCAGGCTGGGCGACGAAGCGCGGGCCCGGATGGCCGAAGCGCGCGAGGTCGTGGATCGCCTGGTCGCGGCCGGCGAGATCGTCTACGGCGTGACCACGGGATTCGGGGACCTGGCCACGACCTTCATCGACCCGGCCGATTCGGCCCGACTCCAGGAGAACCTGCTGGTCTCACATGCCGTCGGAGTGGGCGATCCCCTGCCTCGCGACGTGGTCCGGGCGATGCTTCTCTTGCGAGCCAACACGCTGGCCCTTGGTCATTCCGGTTGTCGACCCGAGATTGCCGACCGCGTCTGCGACTTGCTGCGTCTCGGCATCCACCCGGTGGTGCCATCCCAGGGATCCGTCGGCGCCTCAGGCGACCTGGCGCCGCTGGCCCATCTGGCCCTGCCGCTCACCGGGCGAGGGTCGGTGGAGGTGGGCGGCCGGATCCAGGATGCCGCGGACGCTCTCAGGGCCGCCGGCATCGAGCCGCTTGAGCTGCGGGCCAAGGAGGGTCTCGCGCTGCTGAACGGCACCCAGATGATGTCAGCCATCGGGGCGCTCGTCTCCGCCGACGCTGCCCGCCTGGCCCGCACCGCGAGCGTGGCGGCGGCCCTGAGTTGCGAAGCGCTGCTGGGCACGGACGTGGCTTACGCGGCCGCTTACCAGCTGGCTCGCCCGCACCCCGGCCAGATCGCCGTCGCCGAGGAGATGCGCTGGCTGCTGCGCGACTCCACGCTCATGACCAGCCACCACGCCTCGGCCCACAAGGTCCAGGACGCGTACTCCCTGCGATGCGTGCCCCAGGTCCACGGCGCCGTCCGCGACGCCCTGGAATACCTGCGTGGCGTCCTGGACATCGAGCTCAACTCCGCCACGGACAATCCCCTGGTCTTCCCACAGGGCGGAGTGGCCGACGCGACGACCGCGGCAACCGGGGGCGGACTCGTGATCAGTGGCGGGAACTTTCACGGCGAGCCGGTGGCGATCGCACTGGACTTCGCCAAGCTCGCCATCTCCGAGCTCGGGGCGATCTCCGAGCGGCGGATCGCACTCCTCGTAGATCCGCGCCTCAACGGCGGCCTGCCGCCGTTTCTATCGCACGGCAGCGGCCTCGAGTCGGGGATGATGCTCCTCCAGTACGCGGCGGCGGCCCTGGCGTCGGAGAACAAGGTGCTGGCCCATCCGGCCAGCGCCGACTCGATCCCCACCTCGGCCAACCAGGAGGATCACGTCTCGATGGGTTCGATCGCCGCCCGGCACGCGATGGCGGTGGTCACGAACGTCCAGCGAATCCTTGCGATGGAACTGCTGGTCGCCGCCCAGGCCCTCGATCTCCGGCTGGCGCAAAGCCCGGCCGGGCAGGAGGTTCGCCCGGGAGTCGGGGTCGCGGAAGCACACGCTCGGATTCGGTCGGTCGTTACCCATCTGGATCGCGATCGCCTCCAGACGGCCGACATCGAGGCCGCCTTCACCCTGGTCCGCGACGGGGCCCTGGCCGATCTGGCGACGACGGCCGGTTAGGAGGGCGGCGCGGGGCGGTCTCGCCCGGAGCAGCGGTCGATGGCCCGGCGCAGGCGCAGTTCGTCCGTTCCTCCCGCTCGCTGCAGTGCCCAGAGCGCCGGCAACAGGCGCGGATCCGCGGACGCCGCGGCCGCATCCACCTCGAGCCCGTCAACCGTGAGCGACTCCAGCGCACGGATCAGATGCGGCACCGCCCGTGGGTCCCGCCGGACCGCCAGACCGAAGAGAGCCTCCGCTCGCGTCTCTCGGTAGGCGTCCTCTGCCCGTGCCAGCAGAGCCGCCCGAACGTCCGGACCGTCCGCGTCGGAGAGGGTCCCGAGACCGAAGGTGGCCCAGTCACGAACCTCTGGATTGGCGTCGCGAGAGAGGCCGATCAGCGCCGTGCGAGCCTCCGGCGAAAGAGGCTGGGGACTCATCGTGGCCACGGCGAAGGCGACGGCGAGCCGCACTTCCGCGCTCTCGTTCACGGTCAACGGGAAGATCCGCCCGAGAGCACCTGCGTCGCCGACGTGGCCGATCGCCGCCACGATGGAAGCCAGGGGAGCCGCAGGCTGCTCGAGGTCGAGTGCCCCGAGCAGCGCTTCGAGGACGACGGGTCGGGTGTCGGGTTCAGCCCCCACCAGGCGGCCCAGGATGTCGGCGCCGAGCGTGCGCGCGCGCTCACTCTCCCCGCGAAGGAGGCCCGTCGCTGCTTCGAGGACATCGTCGGGACACTCGCCCACGATGCCATCGATCAAGTCCCACCGACAGTCCTCTTCGTAGGCCCGCAGGGCGGCCTCGATGCGGACGCCAAGTGGCCGCATGCTTCACCTCTAGTGTGCGCGGCCATCCCCTGGCCGCATGACCGGAACGGACGCACCCGCTTCCGGCCAGTTCCCCGCCGGTTGGGCGTCCGCTCCACCACGTTAACGCTTCGTTCATCCCGATCATCGGCGGTCGCGCAGGGGGGAACAGTCGGACGCGCAGTTCCGCAGGGTGGTCTCGATAGCCCCAAACCCACCCTCGCGACGGCAGGTACGGCCACCCCATGCGTGCGACCTCGCTCGGCTCCCGCTACTTGACTCTGCCGGGCAGCCGGACAGTGGCGAGCAGGAGCGCCGTCGCGGCGGCCGCGCACGCCGCCCCGAACCAGAAGGGCGCCGGCGGAGCAACGGCACTCCACAGCACGCCCGCGATTACGGATGCGGGGAGGATCATCGTCCCCTGGACCGCGTTGAGAATGCCGAAGGCGGTTGCACGAAGCTCGGCCGGCGCCAGGTCTGCAACGACCGCCTTGCCGACGCCCTCGCTCAGCGCGTAGTAGGTCCCGTAGGCGATCCACAAGGGCGCCACCCAGACGGCGGAGGTCGCGAGGGCGAAGCCGGCGTAGCACGCGGCGTAGATCATCCAGGCCAGGGCGATGAGGCCGCGTCGACCAACTCGATCCGAGAGTGCTCCGGCCGGCCAGGCCACGATTGCGTTGGTCGCGTTGAACGCGACGATGGCCAGCAGCAGGGCAAGCAGCGACAGCCCCAGGTTCTGCGACCGCAGGGCGAGGAACGCGTCGCTCGAGTTGCCGAGTGTGAAGAGGGTGTTGGCCGCCATGAAGAACCAGAACGGCCTCGCGAAGCTCCGCCACTCGGCCACGCTGCCGACGATGCGGCGGATGAGCGCGCGGGCGGAGATGGGCTCGGGTTCGGCCGCCGCGGGCGAATCGGCCCTGGCGGGCGCGGTCCCCTCCCCGCCGGCCGAAACGCGCTGCACGTCTCGGACCCCCACCACGATCGTGACGACGGCAAGGATGCCCGGGACCAGCGCCAGCAGCACGAGGATGCGGAACGCGTCGGCGGTGAGACGGGTCGCGTTGCCCTCGACAGCCCAGATGACCGCGGCCGCCACGAGGACGCCACCGAACGCACCCGTCGTGTCCATCGCCCGATGGAAGCCGTACGCCACTCCGCGGTGCTCCGGGGCGGTCGAATCGGCGATCAGAGCGTCTCGAGGCGAAGTTCGAATTCCCTTGCCGAATCGATCCCCGACGCGGCCCAGCAGGACCACGGGCCAGACGGTCGCCAGGAGGTACAGACCCTTGGACGCTACCGACGTCGTGTAGCCGATCCCGACCAGCAGTCGCCGTCGCGAGAGCCGGTCCGAGAGCGCGCCGCTGACCAGCTTGAGAAGAGAGGCCGTGCTCTCGGCCACCCCCTCGATCAGGCCGATCACCGCCGTCGGAGCCAGGAGCACGTTGGCGAGGAAGAGCGGAATGACGTAAACGAGCATCTCACTCGAGATGTCCGTGAAGAGACTCACGAAACCCAGCGCCACGACGTTGCGGGTGACGCCTCGCGTCAGCGCCCGTCGCCAGCGCGGGCCGCCGGAGGAGGTGCCTTCGGATGAGGTGAGCCGAGCCATCGTGACGTCGAGTCTAGCGGGACCCGCCCCGAGCCGGCGCCCGGTTCGCCCCAGCCGCGGTAGTGCCGTAAAGTTGGAGCCCATGGCACGCATCGAGATAGTCGACGTCACGGACGAAGCCCGCTTTGGGCTGATCCCACCCTGCGCGGACCCCTCGTTCGACCACCGCACCTGCGACTACTGGGAGGACGCGGATCGGGGCTCGAAGGCCGGCAGGCCGGGCTGGCTGGCGTCCAGGGCCGACTCGGGCGCAAGTTCGACCGCCGCCGGCAATCCGTTCGCTCCGCCGCCTGGCCGCGAAGCGAATCCCTTCGCGCCGCCACCCAGGACTTCGGCCAATCCGTTCGCCCCGCCTCCGAAAGCCGCGGTTCGAAACCCCTTCCTCGACGATCCGGACGGTCCGCCCGACGACAACCCGTTCGTGCCGCAGCGACCGGCCCGTCCGGCCGTCGCGGCCGAGGCTCCCCGCAAGCTGCATCTCCTCGGCCGTGGCCTGGCCGTCTTCGGCAGCTACGCCAAGCTTCTCCTGGCCGACGGCGACGCCGTCGCCTACTGCCAGTTCGGGCCGCTCTCCGCATATCCGCGAGCGCTCCGGCTCCGCGAGCTCTACCCAAAGCTCCCCGACGCGCCCCTTCCGGCGGTCATCACCTGCATCGCCACGACGCCGGCGGCGAGGCGTGGAGGCCACGCCCTGCGCCTGGTCGCGGAGGTCTGCGAGGATCTCGCGGGCCGGGGATTCGCGGCGGTGGAGGCCTATCCGGAGGTGCGGGCAAGAGAGGATTCGACGCCCGCGGCGCGGCCCGATTTCTGGATCAAGGCAGGCTTCCGCCTGGCCGTGGATGACGAGAGATACCCGGTCCTCCGGCGTGAGCTCTGAGTCGCGCCGCGCTCCACGCGCCGCCACGGCCCCACGCGCCGCCACGGCCCCACGCGCCGCCACGGCCTTGCTCGCTGCCCTGGTGGTCTGCGTCGTCGCATGCGGGATCAGTCCGCCGACGGTCGCGCCGCCGGCATACACGGTCGTTCCCATCGGCCCCACGGTCTGGCCGAGTGGGACGGTCGGTCACTACGGCCTGCGGATAGACCCCAGTCTGCTGGGCAGACTGCCGGCCTCGGTTGGGGCGCTGGCCGTCGTGGAGAATGCGGGCACCGAGACACAGGTGCTCGATGACGCCGACCTGGCCAACTCATTCGACGGCTACGCGGCGGCATCGATCGGCAGTCTCGACGATCCCGATTGGCTCTACATCGCCATCGGCCGCCTAAAGCCGGACAAGCAGAACAACGCGGACTTCTATCTGGCTTGGGTGGACGAGTACGCGACCGGGGCGTGCTCGCAGGCAGGCGGTGTGGCGAGCTCGAGCCAGCAAGATATCAACGACTGGAAGGTCGATGTCTCGACGTGCAACGGCGGCCCGCTCGTCTACACGCTCTCGCTGGGGAAGGGACTGCTCCTCTCGATGTACGGCCTGGGTCCCCGCGACCTCGGCCGCAAGCTCATCGAGAGCCTGCACTAGCTCACTGGATCGGGCCAGACCTGCCACATGACGCCTCGCCCGAACCGGCGCACACTGCAGTCGTGACGCCCGAGCCGGGCTCGGGCAGTTCTTCGGAGGTTTCGATGGCGATCGAGATGAGCGCCGCCAGGCCGGGACCCCGGACCGTCCGCGCACCTCGCGGCCCCGCGCGAAGCTGCAAGGGCTGGGCCCAGGAAGCCGCCCTGCGCATGCTCATGAACAACCTGGATCCCGAGGTGGCCGAACGCCCCCAGGATCTGGTCGTCTACGGCGGAACCGGCCGCGCCGCCCGGAGCTGGGCCGCCTTCGACGCGATCGTTCGCGAGCTGCGCCGGCTGGAGAACGACGAGACGCTGCTGGTGCAGTCGGGCAAGCCGGTCGGGGTCTTCCGTACGCACGAATGGGCGCCGCGCGTCCTGATCGCCAACTCGAACCTGGTGGGCAAATGGGCGAACTGGGAGACGTTCCGGGAGCTCGAGCGGGCCGGCCTCACGATGTACGGCCAGATGACCGCCGGATCGTGGATCTACATCGGGACGCAGGGGATTCTCCAGGGCACCTACGAGACATTCGCCGAGCTCGCTCGCCGGCACTTCGACGGGTCGCTGCGAGGACGCGTCACGCTGACAGCGGGTCTGGGCGGGATGGGCGGCGCCCAGCCCCTGGCCATCACGATGAACGGCGGCGTGGCCCTGGTGATCGAAGTGGACGAGACCCGGGCGGCGCGGCGTCTGGAGATAGGCTACGTGGACCGGCTAACCCACGCTCCGGACGAGGCCCTCCGCTGGGCGCGGGAGGCAGCGGCCGCGGGGCGCGCGGAGTCGATCGCGCTGGTCGGCAACGCCGCGGAGCTGGAGCCCGAACTCGTCCGGCTCGGCGAGCGATTCGACGTCGTCACGGACCAGACCTCCGCCCACGACGCCCTCAACGGCTACGTGCCGGCGGGGGTATCGGTGGCCGAGGCGGCCGACCTGCGGCGTCGGGACCCGGACGAGTACTTGCGCCGCGCCATGGCCTCGATGGCAGACCACGTTCGGGCGATGCTGGCCTTCCAGGCCGCCGGTTCCGTGACCTTCGACTACGGCAACAACATCCGCGCCCAGGCCCAGACTGCCGGCGTGGCCGAGGCGTTCGACTTCCCGGGCTTCGTTCCCGCCTTCATCCGGCCGCTCTTCTGCGAGGGCAAGGGCCCGTTCCGCTGGGCCGCGCTCTCCGGAGATCCCGACGACATCCGGACCACGGACCGAACCATCCTGGAGCTCTTCCCCGGCAACGAATCGCTGCGGCGTTGGATCGAGATGGCCGAAGCCCGCGTGCCGTTCCAGGGCCTGCCGGCAAGGATCTGCTGGCTCGGCTACGGCGAGAGGGCTCGGGCGGGGCTCGCGTTCAACGACCTCGTTCGGTCGGGCGCCGTGGCCGCACCGATCGTCATCGGCCGCGATCACCTCGATTCCGGCTCGGTGGCCTCGCCCAACCGCGAGACGGAGTCGATGCGCGACGGCTCCGACGCAATCGCGGACTGGCCGCTTCTCAACGCCCTGGTCAACACCGCCGCCGGAGCCAGCTGGGTGTCGATCCACCACGGAGGCGGGACCGGGATCGGCTACTCACAGCACGCGGGGATGGTGATCGTTGCCGACGGCACCGACCTTGCGGCACAGAAGCTGGAGCGGGTGCTGACAACGGATCCGGGCACGGGCGTGATGCGTCATGCCGACGCGGGGTACGAAAGGGCCATCGAGATCGCACGTGAGCGAGGCATTAGACTCCCCATGCTTGATCCTGAAGACCTAACAAGCTGAGCCGCGGCCGGTTACGCTCTGTCGATCACCCACCTGTGTCTGGGGAAGAACCCTGTGGCGCACAGAATCCAGGGAATCCTGCTCAAGCAGAGGCCGAGCGAGGCCGCTCTGCCGGAGTTGCAGCGCCGGCAGGGCTACAAGCTCTTCGAGATGGTCGGTCAGGAGCTGTGGCTTCTCGACCTTGACCTCCTTGCGCTCAAGCCTGGCGATCGCGCCGCGATCCGCGCTGCCAGACCTCTCGCGCCGAGCTACGTCGACGCCTTGCGCGTGCTCGGCAGCGAGGACCAGCCCTTCGAGCAGGCTCCGTGGCTCACCGCCACGGCCGCGACCGCCAAGCTGCTGGACCAGACCGCCCTGGGTTTTCTCTCAGACGACCAGGGACTCGACTTCGCGGCCATCGCGACTCCGGAGGGGGTCTCCGTGATAGGCGACACCATCGAGCGGTTCCTGATGAGGTGGGAGGCGGGCGCCCTGATGATCCAGCCCTACTGCAAGAACGACCCGGACGACGAGATGCCCTGCGCTCCCGAGGAGCTGTCGCTCATACCCAACGTCACGGTTCTGGAGCCTGAGCGGCTATCGGGCGGCTACCCGCTCCACGGGAACGTTGCCGCGGAGATCCACGGCTTCGCCCCGGGCGTCGAGACGCTCGGCATCGGGACGAAGATCTTCGGTCCGATCGGAACGCTCTCGCTCGTCACCAGCGAACGAATGGACCACAGCGTCTGGGACCAGGCCGCGGGAGCGCGAAGCGAGCAGACCGAGCAGACCGAGCAGACCGAGTAGCGCGGGTCGCAGGCAGCGGGCAGACGCCTCGCCCGCGGCGTCGCATCAGCCCATCGCAGCCTCGCCACGAGTCGTGCCGTCTTCAGGCGGTATCTCGCGCAGCGATCTGACCGGCGACATCAGCACCGGCAGCACCGATGCGAACGTGGCCACGGCGGCGACGATCAGGGCCGTTCTGACCGGCATGACCGAGGCCATGACGCCGCCCATCAACGAGCCTATCGGGATCGTGCCCCAGACGATGAACCTCATCGTCGCGTTCATACGGCTCTGCATGTCGAGCGGCGTGATTGCCTGACGAAGGCTGATCTGGGCCACGTTGTAGACCACCTGTGTGAGACCGGCGAAGAACCAGCCGACGAAGAGGGTCACGGCGGCCCATTCGAGCGCCGGGGGCGTGAGTGTCAGGAGCAGCATCGCCGGACAGCTGAGCGCAGCCGAGATCACGATCGTCGGACCCAGGCCGATCGCGCGGGGCAGCCGGTTCGAGAGAGCGGCGCCGACCAGGAAGCCTACGCTGGCCAGTCCTACCACCGTCCCGAAGAACGCCGGCGGCAGCCGCAACTCGTCCCAGATCAGGACGGGAAAGATGCCGAACAGGGCGGCCGAGAACAGGTTTGAGGTACCGGTGCAGGCGGCGATCGGCCGCAGGTAGCGGTGTCCCAGGACATACCTGAGCCCTTCGGCTATGTCGGCTCGTATCGAGGTCGGCCGTCCGTCCGCGGTGAGGCGCCGGCTGGGCTTGTCGTCCCGCCGGCGGATGGCGCTAAGAAACGCGCCGGAGATGAAGAAGCTCAACGAGTCCGCGGCGATTGCGAACGGCGCGGTCGCGATGGCGATCAGGTTCCCGCCCAGGACCGGGCCGCCTATCTGCGCCACGGAGGTGCTGATCTGTAGATTGGCGTTGCCGTCTACGAGAGCGTCGCGGTCCAGGATCTCCGGCAGGTACGACTGGTCGGCCACGTCGAAGACGGCCGTCAACGTGCCGTGTACGAAAGCGACGGCGAAGAGCTGCCACAGGCTCAGCGCGTCCAGCACGTAGGCCGCGGGAATGGACAGGAGGACGATCCCCCGGCCGATGTCGGCCGCGATCAGCACGGGCCTACGGCGGGTGCGATCCAGCCACGCGCCGGCAGGCAGGGTGAAGAGGAGAAACGGCAGCATCGCGACCGCCGCGAGAGCCGAGACCGCCAGGACGCTCGCCCCGAGCATGGTCAGGGCGATGTAGGGCAGGGCGATCACCGTCACCTGGCTGCCGAGCACCGACACGGTCGCCGCGGACCAGAGCTTCACGAAATCGCGGTGCCGCCACACGGACGGACGGGCTAGCGAAGCCATACCTCTTCCTTCATTCGCTGCATGCTATCGGCGGCGATCGGATCGGGCATTAGGCGACCCGTCGCATTTCCTGTGCCACGATACTGAAGTCGGGACCGTGGGGCCCAGGGCGACAAGGCAGACGGAGGAAACGTGACCAAACTCGTCGAGTCGGTCCCCAACTTCAGCGAGGGCCGGCGTCTCGATGTCGTCGACAGGCTTGTCGGGGCAGTGGAGACCGTGCCGGGCGCCCATCTGCTCGACCGAACCAGCGACGCGAGCCACAACCGGACCGTCCTGACCATGGCCGGCGAGACGGCCCCGATCCTGGAGGCCCTGGAGCGGGCGGTGGCCGTGGCAGTGGCCGAGATCGACATGGAGAACCACGCGGGCGAACACCCGCGGATCGGAGCCGTCGATGTGGTCCCCTTCGTGCCACTGGCCGGAACCACGATGGCCGACTGCATCGAACTGGCGCGGACCTTCGGGGCCACGGTGGCCGATCGGTTCGGCATCCCCGTTTATCTGTACGGCGAAGCCGCGACAACGCCGTCGCGGCGGCGCCTGGCGGACCTTCGGCGAGGCCAGTACGAGGGGCTCAAGGCGCAGATCGGGGAACCCGGTCGGGAGCCCGACTTCGGTCCGACCCGGCTCCACGCCACAGCCGGAGCGATGGCCGTCGGCGCCCGCCCATTCCTGATCGCCTACAACATCAATCTCGATAGCCGGGACGTGGAGCTGGCCAAGCGGATCGCGCGCCGGATCAGGGAGTCGAGCGGCGGTCTGCCTCGAGTGCAGGCGAACGGCTTCTGGATCGAGGAGATCGGCCGGGCGCAGGTGTCGATGAACCTGCTGGACTACCGGACGACTCCGCTCTGGCAGGTCTGGGAGTCGGTCCGTGCGGAGGCCGCCGAGGACGGCGTGCACCTCCTCGAGTCCGAGCTGATAGGGCTCGCCCCGCTGAAGGCACTTCTGGACGTAGCCGACCACAGCGGCGTCTCGAAGGAGCTGCCGCGATTCGAACAGCTGGCGGGGGCGGCGGGATTCCTCAAGCTGCGCGACTTCTCGCCGCTGCAGGCACTCGAGCTGCGGCTCGAAGCGGCCAGGGGACGGTGAGGGCGTGACGCAGGAGACGGCAGCGACCCGAGACGAAATGCCGGGCCTCCTCATCGAGGGGGCCGTATCGGTTGCCACGATGGCGGGCGGCCTGCGCCGCGGTGCCGCCCAGGCCGACGCGGCCGTGCTGACCGGTCCCGGCCTTGCCATAGCCGCCTGGCGGAGCCGGATCCTGGCCGTCGGTTCGCGCGACGACGTCCACCGCCAGATCGCGGCAGACGGCTACCCGCTCGAGGCCTTCGAACGCCTGGACGCGGCCGGCGGGCTGGTCACCCCCGGTCTCGTCGACGCCCATACCCACCTCGTGTTCGCCGGAACTCGCGAGGTCGAGTGGCAGATGCGGACTCACGGCGCGGGCTACCTGGAGATCCTCGCCGCCGGGGGAGGGATTCTCTCCACCGTGGCAGCCACGCGCGCCGCCTCGGACGAGGAGCTGCTCACCGGAGCGCGCCGCCGCCTGGCCGAGATGCTGGCCAACGGCACCACCACGGCCGAGGCCAAGTCCGGCTACGGACTGGACGTGGTAACGGAGCTGCGACTGCTCGAGGTGATCGGCCGGCTCGGCGGCGAGGGGCCGGTGCAGCTCGTTCCGACATTCCTGGGCGCTCACGCCGTCCCGGCCGAGTACCGCGGCCGCCCCAACGGCACGGACGCCTACGTCGCCAGCGTCATCGACGACCAGCTCCCGCAGGTCGCACGGCAGGGGATAGCCCGTTTCTGCGATGTCTTCTGCGAGACCGGGGTCTTCGATGCCGCCCAGACGGGCCGGATCCTGCGTGCGGCCGCCGGTCACGGCCTGGCGCGCCGCATCCACGCCGACGAGCTGGCTCCCTCAGGCGGGGCCGAGCTGGCGGCGGAGACGGGTTGCCTCTCGGCCGACCATCTTGCGGCGGCGTCGGAGGAAGGGATCGCCGCGCTGGTTCGGGTCGCCGACTCGGGCCATCCGGTTGTGGCAACGCTGCTTCCCGCCACGAGCTGGTTCCTCGGGCAACACCATTTCGCCCCGGCGCGGCGCTTCATCGACGCCGGCGTCTCCGTCGCTCTCGCCACGGACCTCAACCCCGGCACGAGCCCGACGGTGAGCCTGCCGCTCGTGATGTCGATCGCCTGCGTGGAGATGGGTCTGACTCCGGCCGAGGCGCTCGCCGGGATCACGATCAACGCCGCCCACTCCCTGGGGCTCGACTCCGAGATCGGCTCGATCGAGCCGGGCAAGCAAGCGGACCTGGTCATCTGGGACGTGTCCACGCTCGAACAGATTCCCTACTGGCTCGGCTCGAATCGAATCCGGGCGGTCGTGAAGCGCGGCGCCACGGTCGTTACGCGCGCCTGAGCTCGACGAGGCGAAAGCCTCTCCATCCGCCACCCGTCGCCGCGCGGCAGGGTCCCTGCCCTTCCTCCGCTCAGTCCGAGTGGCTAGACCTTGCCGCGCTGTTCCAGGAGTACGGTCGTGACCTCGGCGGGGAGAGTCGACGGCATGAGGGCCAGTTTCAACTGCGGCACCGGAGCCGCCGGGACGCCCATCTCGTGGAGGAACTTGTTGAGCACCTCGGCCGAGTCGTCATCCTCGCAAACCGGCAGCGGAACGACCACTTTGACGTCCAGCTGGGCCACGAGTTCGGCTGCCTTCGTGGCGGAAAGCGTGCCTCCGACGGGGATGCAGGCCACATCGACCGGTCCGATGTCGGTCAGCTTGTCCTCGGTCAAGAGGTGGCCGATGTCGCCAAGGTGGATGACGTGGACACCGTCGAGCTCAACGATGAAGGCCACGTTCCGCCCACGCTCGTCGCCGTGGTGCTCGTCGCGGAAGGTCTTGACGCCGGTGATCAGGACGTCCTTCACTTCGTATTCGCCCGGACCGTCGAGACAGAAGGCCTCTTCGAGGCTGCCCGGGAGCAGCGTCGTGCCGTCGCGCGACACGCGGCCCTTGGCTTTTGGATGGGGGGCGTCATCGGGGTGGCTGTAGGTGACGATGTCGCCGGTGATGCCGCGTCCCGTGGGACCGACGATCGATTGATAGGCGTCCGCCACGACGACCGCGTCCTTGCCGCGCATGCGGACGCAGGTCCGCCCGTACCAGGTGATTTCCATGAGTGGATTCTTGCACAGGTGGCGAAGGCGCCGCTTATCACGCGGCCCATCCATCGCCGCCCACGCCACGACCGCAAAAAGAGGACCGGAGGCGCCTGCCCAATCGGCACCTCCGGTCGGAGGGAGGGAGGATGGAACGTTCAGGATTATCTTCCCGTGTTCCTACGCCTAAGGTAGCCGTTCATCGTGAACACGGAGCAGGCTAGTTCATTAAGAAACCTCAACTAAGTGATCCGATCGAAAAAGAGAGGCCGGCGGCGCGTCCGCGGAACCCGCTCAACCGTGATCCCTGAGGGCCGATTCGGGCGATCGCGCCGCCGCCCCGGGCCTGGCAGAATGCGGGCGTGAACTCACGCGGTCGCCTTTCGCTGCTCGTGGCCCTGGCCTTCCTTCTGGCCGCGTGCGGCTCCCCCAGCGGATGGCCGGCGCGATCGTCAACGGCAGTTCCTACCGCCACAGCGCCGCCGTCGGCGTCGAGTTCCGCGGCTCCGTCCGGCGGATCGCCCAATCCAGCCGATCTTGCGGTCTACGCCCAGATCGAATCCCAGGTGCAGGCGCTCCGCCGTCTCACGGCCAAGAGTCCGGTCACGCCCGTTCTGCTCGACTCGCAGGGCGTTCGCGACTGGCTCACGAAAGCGAGCGCCGCCCAGACGGACCATCAGGCCTTGGCGGAGGAGAGCAGGCTCTTCATCCATCTCGGGCTCTTGCCGGCGGGCTCATCTCTTGAACAGATGGAGATCGATCTCCAGGCCGGCCAGGTGATCGGTTTCTATGACACCGTCTCGAAGGGCCTGTACGTGCTCTCCGAGTCGGGCGGCGTCGGCGGGATGGAGAAACTCACCTTCTCGCACGAGTACACCCACGCCCTGCAGGACCAGAACTTCGGGCTCGACAAGCTGGCCCTCGACGCGCCCGATCAGAGCGACCGCGACCTGGCGCGCCTCGCGGTCCCCGAGGGTGACGCGACAGAGGTGATGAGCCAATGGATGGTCGGCTACATGTCGCCGATCGAGCTGATGCAGGTCGCCGGCGAGTCTCTGAGCGGACCTCAGGCGGACCAGCTGGCCAAGGCGCCGCGGATCCTGAGCGAGACACTGATGTTCCCGTACGAGGCCGGCCTCAGCTTCGTCCAGGGCGTCTACCTCGCGGGCGGATGGGGCGCCGTCGATGAGCTGTACGCCAACCCACCCGACTCGACCTCGCAGATCCTGCACCCGGATCTGTACGCCGCCCACGTCAAGCCGGTTGCCTTGACCGTCCCCGCGATCCCGTCCTCCCTGACGGGCTGGACGCTGACGATGCAGGACACGCTGGGGGAGCTGGAGCTTCGGGTCTGGCTCGAAGGCGAGAAGCCCTCGGCCGCGCAGTCGCAAACGGCCGCCGCGGCCACGTCCGACTGGGGCGGCGATCGGGTCGGTCTGTATGAAGGCCCGAACGGCGGGTGGGCCGTGGTCCTGCGCACCTCCTGGCGGTCCGTGGCCGGAAAGACCGCATTCCAGAGTGCGGCGACCTCGATGACCGGGCACTTGCCGGGCCCGGCCGTCGTGTGCGCCGACGGAAGCGGAGTGGCGTTGTACGTCGCCTCAGACGTGACCGCGCTGGAGGCCCTCGCGCCCTGCCGGCCGCCGCTCTAGGTCCGTCCTGGGGCCAGGTCGACCGGCTCAGACGGTCGTCAGCCTCTCGAACCACTCAGGCGGAAACGTCAGGTCGGCGTTCCCCAGCTGGAGACAGCGGAACGTCGTCATCGCCGCTTGCTCGAGATTCTGAGCTCGGCGGAAACCCATCGCGATCGTGTCGGCGAGGCACGAGCAGCCGTGGAAACCAAGGATGACGGCATCGCAGTCCCGGGCCGCCTCCGCCGCCGCGTCCGCCAGCTCGTCCGAACCGGAAGGAAAGTACGGCACGCGGGCTACCTTCCGCACGTAGTAGGCCTGGTCGAGCGAGATCAGACGCACCTGATGGCCCAGGGCATCGAGCAGGACGACGTATTGCGGGTGGAGGTGGATGACCGCGTTGACGTCGGGTCGGACCAGATAGGAGCGCTGGTGGAGCCTCCATTCGCTCGAGGGATTCTGGTTGCCGCCGCGAACCTGGCCATTCAGGCCAACGACCGAGAACGCGCTGGCGTCGAGCCGGTCGAGATAGGTGCCAGTGCCCGTGACGACGAACTCATCCGAGCCGGGGAGCCGCGCCGACAGGTTCCCGCCCGATGCCAGAACGAGCCCTTGAGCGACGGCCGTTCGGCCGACGTCGACCAGCTGTGCGATGAGATCGGCGTGAGCTGACATCCAGGCGCTCCTTAGCTAGTCGGGGTGGATGCGGCGAGGTCCCGCAGGCGAGTCAGGGCTGCGTCCCAGGCCGCGCCGGACTGAGGCTCGTAGGTGTCGAGAGTGACCGAAGCGGCCACGGCCGCGCGTCCCTCGGCGAGGCCGTTGAGCTCCCCGGCGGCAATCGCCTGTACCAACAGGTTGCCGAACGCCGTAGCTTCCGCGGGGCCGGCGACCAGCGGCAGGCCGCACGCATCGGCAATGAGCTGACACAACAGGCGGTTCCGGCTGCCGCCGCCGACGACCCGGAGCATCTTTGGCCGGCGCCCGGTAACCATGGCCAGCTCGTCGAGCGTGGCGCGGCACCTCAGCGCCAGGCTGTCCAGGCAGCAGCGCACGATCGCGCCGACACTCTCCGGCGGCACCTGGCCGGTGGCACGGCAGAGCGCGCGGATCGCGGCCGGCATGTCCTGCGGGTTCAGCAGGCTCGGATCATCCGGGTCGATCAGCGAGTGCAGCCCCGGGGATCGCTCCGCTGCCGCAACCAGCTCATCCCAGCCGTAATCCTGGCCGTCGCGCTGCCATCGGCGGCGACACTCCGCTACGAGCCACAGCCCGGGTATGTTGCGGAGCAGGCGCGTCGTTCCTGCCACGCCGCCTTCATTCGTGAAGCCGGCTGCCAGGACAGCGTCGGTGATGATCGGCGAGGCAGTCTCCACGCCCATCAAGCTCCAGGTGCCGCTGCTGATGTAGGCACTCTCGATGTCCAGACCGGGTATTGCCGCTACGGCACTGGCCGTGTCGTGACTGGCCACCGCGAACACAGGCACGGGCGATAGCCCCGTCTCCGCGGAGACTTCCGTCGAGGTGGGGCCCAGAAGGGTGCCCGGCTCGGCCAGCGGGGGAAGGATCCGCGTCGGAATGCGCAGCGCCTCGAGCAGGCCGATCGCCCAGCCGCCGGTGTGGGCGTCCAGACACTGAGTCGTCGTCGCGTGAGTGCGCTCGGCTACTCGTTGGCCGCACAGCCAGTACGCGAACAGGTTGGGCATGGTGAGCATTGTCGCGGCCGCTTCGAGCTGAGGGTCTTCCGCAAGGGCCACGGCGAACAGCTGATACAGAGTGTTGTAGTGCATCGGCTGCACGCCCGTGGTCATGAAGACGTCCCGCCGGGGCACCCGCTCGAACGCCAGCTCCATGATCCCCGCCGTGCGCCGGTCGCGGTAGTGGTAGGGGTTGCCAAGGAGATTGCCCGCCCGATCCAGGAGCGCGAAATCGACCCCCCAGGTGTCGAGCCCCAGGCCGGCGAGCTCGCCCAGCCGTTCCGCTCCACCGTCTCCGTTCGGCGCAGGGACGCGCTGCCCGGCGGCATAGCGAGCCATGCCTCTCTTGATCTCGGACCAGATAGCGAGGACGTCCCAGTGGAGTCGACCTATCGATGACACCGGCTCGTTCGCGAAACGATGGACCTCAGACAGGCCGAATCTCGCCCCATCCCATCGACCGGCCAGGACGCGTCCGCCCGACGCCCCCAGGTCGACCGCCAGGAAGTCGCGGGTTCGAGCCATTTGACCTCCGTGCCTGCTGCCGCGTGCCGCTCCGCCTCGGAGCCGAGCCAGCGTCGGTGCCGATCCCCCTGCGGCGGCGCTCGCTGTGGAACCGGTGCGCTTCAGCTCCGGTCCGACATGTGCCTCGACCGCCTTCAGCGCCGTCCGTACAGGGGTCCGAGGGCCGCGCAGGCTCGAAAGTCGGCCCCCTCCGGATCGGCCGTGCCCAGGTTCGTCCAGACATTCGGGCGGAAGAGCGCCTCCTCCTGCAGGTTGTGCATGTTCACCGGGATGCGAAGCAGCGCTGCCAGGCTGACGAGGTCCCCGCCGATGTGGCCGTAGCTCATCGCGCAGTGGTTTGCGCCCCAGCCTGCCATGACGCTGTAGACGTCTCGGAACGCGCCCGTCCCGGACAGCCGGGGCGCGAACCATTGAGTCGGCCACGTCGGGTCTGTCCGCGCGTCCAGCGTGGCGTGGACCTCGGGCGGCAGATCCACCGTCCAGCCCTCGGCCAGCTGCAGAACCGGGCCGACGCCGTGGACCAGGTTGATCCGGGTCATCGTCACGGGCATGCCGCCGGGCGAGGTGAAGAGCGAGGAGAATCCGCCGCCGCGGAAGTAACCGGTCACGGCCGGCATCCAGGTGGTGGCCGCCAGGGCGCGTTTGGCCTCGTCCTCGCCGATCTCCCAGAAGGGCTTCATGGCGGCTTGGCCGTCGCGCCGGGTTCCGCCGGCCGCGTCCATGCTGGCGGCCCCCGAGTTGATGAGATGGATCACGCCGCCGGCGGCGCGGCCCTCGAGAGTGTGGCCGGTGACGCGTCTCACGGCGTCCGGGCTCCAGTAGGTCCGCACGTCGGCGAAGACCTGAGCGGTATTCGTGAGCAGGTAGCCGAACAGCATCGAGGCGCCGTTGAGACTGTCGTTCTCGGTGGCGAAGACATACGGCGCCCGGATCCCGTCCCAATCGAACGACGAGCTGAGGAACGCCTCCATGAAGTCGCCGTTGGGCGAGTGGTCAGTCCAGTGGCGCTGCCCCTGGAAGCCGCCGAGGATGGCGTTGTGGCCCATCGCCTCTTCGCCGAATCCCAGCTCGGCCAGGCGGCGATTCCCGACCATCAGGTCGCGGGCGATGAGGAACATCTTCACGACCGTTTCCCAGTCGCGGTCCTTCTGTTCGCGGCTCCGCGTCTGCTCCGGCGTGTTGCGGTCCGCCCCCTCATGGCAGTTGGCCCGAACCCACTTGTGGGCACGGCTGAACTCAGCGGGGTCGAAGATGCCCTCCTCGATCCGCCGCGTGATCTCGCTCATGTCGACCGCCTCGACGCGCATGCCCAGGTGCCGCTCGAAGAAACCCTGATCGACGATCGAGCCGGCGATGCCCATCGAGACGCCGCCGAGCGAGAGGTACGACTTGCCGCGCATGATCGCGGCGGCCAGACCTGCCCGGGCGAAACGCAGCAGCTTTTCCTGCACGTCGCCGGGGATGGCGGCGTCGCCGGCGTCCTGCACGTCACGGCCGTAGATGGCGAAGGCCGGCAGTCCCTTCTGGGCGTGGCCGGCCAGCACGGCCGCCAGGTAGACCGCACCGGGCCGCTCCGTGCCGTTGAAGCCCCACACGGCCTTGGGCGTCAGGGGGTCCATGTCCATCGTCTCGGAGCCGTAGCACCAGCACGGGGTCACGGTCAGAGAAACCCCCACGCCTTGCCGTCGGAACAGGTCCGCGGCCTGCGCCGCCTCGACGACTCCGCCGATGCAGTCGTCCGGGACCACGCATTCGACGGGCGTGCCATCCGGGTATCTGAGGCTGGCGGTCAGGAACGCGGCGGCCGCCCGGGCCATGCCCATCGTCTGTCCTTCGAGCGACTCGCGAACCCCGTTGCGGCGACCGTCGATCGCCGGGCGGATCCCGATCTTCGGCCAGCTGCCGACGTACCTTGTGGTCGCGGGCCGGGGGGTGGTCATGTTTCGCTCCTTCGACGGCCGCCGGCGCGGTTCTACATCAACTCCGGGGCGGAGATCCCCAGCAAGCCGAGGGCGTTGGCGAGCGTCGTCTTCGTAGCTGCCACCAGGGCCAGGCGCGCAGCCGAGCGCTCCGGCTCGTCCGGGTCCACGACCCGAGCGTCCCGGTAGAAGGCATGGAACGTGGTGGCCAGCTCCGTGGCGTAGGTCGTGATGCCGTGTGTCTCCTCGCTCGCGGCCGCGTCCTCCACCACCTCGGGCAAGCGCACGATCTGGCGGGCAAGCTCCGCCTCGGGCGCCCCGCGCAGGATCCCGGCGAGCATGCCGGCCAGCTCCGCGTCGCCGCCCGCGGGCGGCTTGATGCCCGCCTCTTCGGCCTTGCGCAGGATCGAGGCGATCCGGGCGTGGGCGTACTGGACGTAGTAGACCGGGTTCTCGCTCGACTGCTTCTTGGCCAGCTCGATGTCGAAGTCGATCCCGCTGGAGGCCGCGCGCGAGGCAAAGAACCAGCGAGCGGCGTCCACGCCGATCTCGCCGAGCAGCTCGTCCAGGGTGATGAACTCGCCCGACCGCTTCGACATGGCGACTTCCTTGCCGTCCCGGACGAAGCGCACCCAGGCGGTGAGGATCATCTGGACGTGGTCGCGGTCGAAGCCGAGCGACTGGGCCGCGGCCTTGACCCGGGCCACATAGCCGTGATGGTCTTCGCCCCAGATGAAGATGATGCGCTCGTAGCCGCGGCTGAACTTCTCGACGAGGTATCCGATGTCCGCGGCGAAGTACGTCGGCGCCGCGTCGCCGGTGGAACGAAGGATGACCCGGTCCTTGTCGTCGCCGTACCTGGTCGATCGGAAGATAACGGCGCCGTCCTCCTCGTAGACGTCGCCGGCCGCGCGCAGCCCCTCGATTGCCTTGCCGACCCAACCGTCGTTGTGGAGCGTGCTCTCCGAGCGCCAGACGTCGAAATGGCAGCCCAGGTGCTCGAGGCTGGCCTCGATGCCGACACGCACTCTTTCGGAGGCCCAGCGGCCGATCGCCCACGCGGGATCCTCGCCCGAGCGTTCGGCCCCTTCCAGAACGGAGGCGGGCAGCTCCCTGGCCATGTCGTAGACGTAGTCGCCGCGATAGCCGTCCTCGGGGATCTCCTCCTTGCACCGGATCGCCGCAACCGAGGCGCCGAGGTTCTTGACCTGGCTGCCGAAGTCGTTGAAGTAGTACTCCCGCTCGACCTTGTGGCCGGCGGCCGTCAGGACGCGGCACAGCAAGTCGCCGGTGAAGGCGCCGCGGGCATTCCCGATGTGGAGCGGCCCCGTGGGATTTGCCGAAACGAACTCGACGTTGACGTGCTCGGGATGCGCGGCGACGACGTGGCCCCAGGTCTGCGGTTCTCGAAGGATGCGGACGGCGGCCACGGCCAGAGCGCGGTCCGACAGGCGGACGTTGAGGAAGCCCGGCGCCGCGACCTCCACCGATGCGATCGGCGAGTCGGGGTCCGAGGCTGTGGTGACGATCTGCGCGGCGATGGCCTTGGCGATCTCCAGCGGCGGGCGGCGCAGCGGCCGGGCCAGCTTGAGCGCGACCGTGGTCGCGAAGTCGCCCCGCGCCGGGTCGGCCGGACGCTCGACTTCGGACGGTACGTCGAGCGGCTCCCCGGGCGCCGGAAGCTCCGCCCTCACACGCTGGCGGGCGGCGTCGATGGCCTGGCGGACCTGTTCGCGCAGGCTTGCGGACGAGTCGGGGGTCATGACCCGAATGGTAGCGGGTGCGACAGGCCGACGCCCCCGCATAGCCTCAGGCGCCCCTGCCCTGTTGGCGGTCGATCGCGGTTCGGGCAGGCTCTCTCGCGCGGTCCGCTCAGGACCTTCTGGCTCTCGACCGCGCTCGTGCGTATGAGATGATCCTGCGGCCGCTGGGGTAGTTCCGGGATCGTCCGATGTCGCATCTGATGCTCGTTCCGTCGCTGGCTTGTCCGGCGAGCTGCGCCTACTGCTTTGGGCCGCACGCCGGCGGGGCGACCATGGGGCGCGAGACGCTCACAGCGATCGTGGAGTGGCAGCGCGCGCTGCGGGCTACCCACGATGGTCACGATCTTTTCGACGAAGGCGGCCGAGGCGAGCCTGGGGGCCGCGACACCGAGAGCCGGGCCGGCGGCGGCCGCTCGGGCCAGACAGGCGGCCCCGGGGCAAATGGCGGCCCCGGGGCAAATGGTCGCGACAGCCTCGAGATCACCTTCCACGGCGGCGAGCCGCTCGTCCCCGGCGCCCGCTGGTACCGTGAGGCGCTCCCGCTCCTCCGCGACGGCCTTGCTCCGTGGCGCGTCCGGTTCGCCACGCAGAGCAACCTCTGGCTCCTGACCGACGAGCTGTGCGAGCTCTTCAACGAGTACGGCGTCTCGCTCGGCACCAGCCTGGACGGACCCGAGGCGATCAACGATGCCCAGCGCGGGCCTGGCTACTACGCGCGTACGATGGCCGGCATCGAGCGGGCGCGCGCGCACG
The DNA here is from genome assembly GCA_003158295.1 of Chloroflexota bacterium. Lineage (GTDB taxonomy): Bacteria > Chloroflexota > Limnocylindria > Limnocylindrales > CSP1-4 > Fen-1039. Next base: position 28,961 of record PMIP01000100.1, read on the forward strand.
GGATCGAAGTCGGCGCCATCTGCACCTTCACGGCGCAGTCGGTGCCGCACGCGCAGGAGATCTTCGATTTCTTCGTCCGCGAGGGCCTGGACTTCTCCGTCCATGCCGCCGTGCCGTCACTTCGGTACCCGGAGGCAGACCGCTGGTCCATCACACCGGAGGCACACGGCGAGCTGCTGATCGACCTCCTCGATCGGTATCTGGAGAACCTGACACGGGTTCGCATCAGCACCCTCGATTCGATGGCTCGAAGCGTCTCGGCCGGGCACGGCGGCATCTGCACCTTCGGCGATTGCCTGGGCGGCTACCTGGCGATCGGGCCCGACGGGTCGATCTATCCGTGCCAGCGCTTCGCCGGAATGCCCGAGTTCGCGGTTGGCGATGTTGCCGCTCGACCGAGCCTGGTCGAACTGCGAGAGTCGCCGGTGTGGCGCGAATTTCGGGCGCGCGAGGAGCACGTCAAAGAGGCCTGCGGCGATTGCGCCTACTTCGGCCTCTGCAGAGGAGGCTGCCCCTATAACGCGCTGACGAGCTCGGGCGGAGCTCTCGCCCCCACCGCCAGCGATCCCCATTGCGTGAGCTATCGCCGTGTGTTCGGTGCGGTGACCGAGCGGGCGATGGCGGAGGTCTTCAGCCCCGAGAACCTCGACGCGGTGGTGGAGCGGCCCGACCCTGAGCGCGGCCTGATGCGGCGCGGCCCGCTGCTCTCGATCATGCGCGAAGGCCCCCCATCCGTAGGAGACCGCCGGCCATGCTCGGCCACCTCATGGCCTCGGGGCACCTCGTGTCTCAGGCGCGGCCCCGATTCTGGCAGACTGCGCTTGGGCGAGCTCTCGGCAGACCTATGACTCGAAGGAGTGAGGGAAAGATGCGACCGGGTCCCTTGCGCTTCGGCTGGCTCAGGCCAGTTGGGCTCATCCTTGCCGCTCCCCTCATCGCGGGCGCCTTGTGGAGCTGCGGGTCGACACCGGCCACACCGTCGCTGGCACCCGAACCGCCCGCGACCGGGTCGACGCCGTCCGGGAGCGGTCCGATCTCGACGCTTCGCATGGTGGCCGGCAACCGACTGATTGGTACGGCCGTCGCACTGCCACAGCTCCAGACCGACACCGGCTACCAGGAGGTCCTGGCGCGGGAGTTCAACGCGGTCACACCAGAGAACGCCTTGAAGTGGGGGCCGGTCGAACCGGCTCAAGGGACATTCGACTGGAGCGGCGCGGACGAGATCGTGGCCTTCGCACAGGCACACGGTCAGAAGGTCCGCGGTCACACGCTCGTCTGGCACAATCAGCTCCCAGGCTGGCTGAGCGGCGGCACGTTCACCAGTGCCCAGCTAGGCGAGATCCTCAAGAACCACATCGCCACCGAGGTCGGCCGCTACGCCGGCAAGATCTACGCCTGGGACGTCGTCAACGAGCCTTTCGCCGACGACGGCACCTGGCGCGACACGATCTGGCTGCGGGGACTGGGACAGGGCTACGTCGCCGATGCGCTCCGGTGGGCTCGCGCCGCCGACCCGATCGCGAAGCTCTACATCAACGACTACGACAACGAGGGGATCAACGCCAAGAGCGACGCCATGTATGAACTCGTGAAGTCGCTCAAGGCACAGGGCGTGCCGCTCGACGGCGTGGGTATCCAGGCTCATTACGACCTGGCCAAACCCTTCCCGAGTGACATCGCCGCCAACCTCAGACGCTTCGCCGACCTGGGCCTGGAGGTCGCCTTCACGGAGCTGGACGCCCGCTTCCAGCTCCCCGCCACCGAGTCAGCTCTGGCGCAGCAGGCGACCTACTACGGGCAGACCGTTTCGGCTTGCCTGGCCGTCTCGGCCTGCGTCGGAGTGACGGTCTGGGGGTTCACGGACAAGTACTCGTGGGTGCCTTTCAGCTTCCCCGGCGAAGGCGCGGCGTGTCTGTACGACGAGAACCTGGTCCCGAAGGCGGCCTACGGCGCGGTGCTGGCCGCACTGACTGCTCGGACGCCCTGATCCGCCGCCGCGTCGGGCGATGGAGCGGCCGCTCCGCGGCCGCGATGCCTTCCAGTGGGCGAGTGCCCTAGTACGGCCAGGCCCAGTCGCGGATCTCCGGCGCGTCCTCGCCCTCGGCGCGGGTGTAGGCCCGAGCCTCGGTTCTCTTGTCTTCCATGAGCTGGCGAACGTGGCCGGCCCGCGGCGCCAGCCCCGGGATCCTGTCGATGGCGTCGATCACCAGGTGNNTCTTCCTTGTAGCCGCGGACGTGCATGTTGTCGTGGTTCGTCCGGCGGTAAGTGAGGCGGTGGATCAGCCACGGATAGCCGTGGTAGGCAAAGACGATCGGCTTATCCGCGGTGAAGAGCGAGTCGAACTCCTTGTCGGTCATGCCGTGCGGGTGCTCGGACGCGGGCTGGAGGCGCATCAGGTCGACGACGTTCACGACCCGGACCTTCACGTCGGGCAGGTGCTGCCTTATGAGATCGACCGCGGCGAGCGTTTCCAGGGTGGGGGTATCGCCGCAGCAGGCCATGACGANNGATGACGTTGATGTAGTTGCGGCTTCGCAGACAGTGGTCCGTGACAGACAGCATGGTGTTTGCGTCCGGCGGCAGGTATACCCGGATGATCTCCGCCTTCTTGTTGACCGCGAGGTCGATGAAGCCCGGGTCCTGGTGAGTGAAGCCGTTGTGGTCCTGGCGCCAGACGAGGGACGACAGGACGTAGTTGAGCGACGCGATCGGGCGGCGCCANNATGAAGGCCTCGTAGCAGTTGAACATGCCATGCCGGCCCGTCAGGAGGTAGCCCTCCAGCCAGCCTTCGCACTGATGCTCCGAGAGGACCTCCATGACCCGGCCGTCCGGACTGAGGACGTTGTCCTCGGCGTCCTGGGGAATCACTTCGGCGTCCCAGGCCTTGCCGGTTACCTCGAAGATCGCCTGGAAGCGGTTCGAAGCCGTCTCGTCCGGCCCGAACATCCGGAAGTTGTCCGGGTTACGAGCCATCACGTCGCGGACGAACTTCGCGGCCACTCCCGTGGCCTCGCTGTTGGAGCCGCCCGGCTTGGGCACGTCCACGGCGTAGTCACGGAAGTCCGGCATGATCAGCTCGCGCAGAAGCAGGCCTCCGTTGGCGTGCGGATTGGCGCCCATTCGCCGCTGGCCGGCGGGGGCCAGCGCGCCCAGGTCGGGCCGGAGCGAGCCCTTCTCGTCGAACAGCTCCTCGGGCTTGTAGCTGCGCATCCAGGCCTCGAGCAAGGTCCGGTGGCCGGCATTGGTCCGAACCTCGGTCAGCGGCACCTGATGCGACCGCCACGTACCCTCAACCTGCTTGCCGTCCACGACTTTCGGTCCGGTCCAGCCCTTCGGCGTCTTCATGACGATCATCGGCCAGGCCGGGCGCAAGCCGGCACCGTTAGGCCCGGCCGAGGTCTTGCCCGAACGCGCCGCAGACTGGATCTCGCGGATCTCGTCGAGGACCGTGTCAAGCGTCGCGGCCAGCTGCTGGTGGACGAGCGCCGGATCGTCGCCCGTGACGAAGTACGGCTTGTAGCCGTAGCCGATCATCAGGTCGCGCAGCTCGTCCTGGGGGATGCGGGCCAGGACCGTGGGNNCCGCCCTCGTGGATCGAGCCGGGGGTCTCGGGCGCGACGTGGCTCGGGATGCCGCCCGGAAAAGAGAACTGGCGGAAGAGCTTGCGGATGCCGTCTTCGTCGCGAGTGATGCTCGGGTACAGCTCCGTGTAGCTGCCCTCGAGGTACGTGTTGGCGACGAGGCCGGGGCCGCCGTGGCCGGGGCCGATGATGTAGACGCAGTTGAGGTCGCGGGCCTTGATCTCGCGGTTCATGTGGGCGTAGATCAGGTTCAGGCCCGGCGTGGTGCCCCAGTGGCCGAGAAGCCGCGGCTTGACGTCCTTCGGCTCGATCGGTCGGCGCAGCAGTGGATTGTCGAGCAGGTAGATCTGGCCGACGGAGAGGTAGTTGGCGGCCCGCCAGTAGGCATCGATGAGGCGGAGCTCTTCGGCCGATAGGGGTCCCGCGGTTGCTGCGCTTTCAGCCATGGCGCTTCTCTCCCTGGTGGGCTCGTTCGCGAGCCGGTCTCGTTCGCAGGAGTCCATCTTGAACGAGTCGCGCCGACGTGTCAGGTGGAGCGCGCGACTGTGGAGACTCCGGCCCGAAGCCGGGACGAAACCGCGGAGGTAGGCGCGGACCAGGGCCAAGTCACGTTCGAGGACTTGTAGCGATCAGACCTCGAAGCGGTCGCCCTCGGTGACGAGCTGGACCGGACCCGCGAAGACCGACTGGGCGGCTGCCAGGGCCTGACCGCGGTCGTAGCCCATTTGGAGGTGGGTGAGCAGGAGGCGCGAGGCACGGCCGGCCGTTGCGGCCCGAGCCGCGTCGCCGGCGGTGAGATGCTCGGCCCCGGCGGGCAGGGGCCCCGCGCCGAACGAGGCCTCGGCGAGGAGTGTGTCGCCGGGACGGATCAGCGGGACCAGGTCGTCGGCGCGGCCGCAGTCGCCGGAGTAGACGAGGCCCGGTCCGGTGGCCGCCCCGGATCCGGCGGCCAGAGAGACCCGAAACGCGTAGCTCTCCTCGGTATGGTGGACGAGCAGAGCCGCGACCGCGAACGGCCCGATCCGTTGAATGGCCGCCAGGCGCGCCACGTCCAGCCCCACGGCCGCGAAACCCGGCAGAGCGTGGAGAGCGTCGAGCCGGTCCGCCAGACCAGCTGGACCGAGGACGCGCACCCGCCGCGGCGGGTCGAACTGGTAGCGCAGATAGTGGCGCAGCGGCACGAGATCTACGAAGTGGTCCGGGTGCAAGTGCGACACGAGCACCGCGGACAGCCCGCTGGGCTCAATGGTCGCGGCCAGGTTGGGGAAGGAGCCCTGCCCCAGGTCCAGCAACAGCGCGGCACCCTCGGCCCGCACCAGGTAGCTCGCCGCGGTCGCGCCACGTCGGTCTGTGTATGCGGGGCCTGCCCCGATGACGGTCAGCTCCATGGTCGAAGGGTACCCGCACGAGCGGGCTGGAGTCTGTCGGCCAAACGACTCACCGGCGGAAGCGGTCCGGCAGCACCAGGTCGCCCCGTTCCACGCCGCGCTGCAGGGCAAGCCGGTCGAAGCCCGCGGCGGCCACGATCTCGCAGGCCTCTTCCAGCCCGAAGGCGAAGGTCTTGGGCAGATGCGAGTCGGAGCCGGTAGTGACGCGCCGGCCGCCCAGCTCACGGAAGCGGCGCACGACCCACGCCGCCGGGTACGTCTCTCCGGTCGCGTGGCGCAGCCCGGACGCATTCACCTCCAGAGCCATGCCGCTCTCCACCAGGGCGACAAGAAGCGGCTCGTAGACCTCCGGGATGGCGGCGAAGTCGGGCGCCTTGAACCACGGCACCAGCCAGCGCTTGCACATGTCAAGGTGGCCGATCGTGTCGAAGAGGCGGCTCGCGATCGCGCCCGCGACCTCGTCGAAGTACGGGGCCACGACATCCGGGAGGGTTTTGCCGGCCACGAAACCGGCAATCCGGGAGCGGTCGTACGGCCCGTCGGACATGGCGTGGACCGTGCCCAGGACGTAGTCGTAGGCATGGCTGCGCAGGTGCTCGCGGATCGCGCCCTCGTACCGGCTCTCGTACGTCAGCTCCACGCCGAACCGGATGGTTACCTTGCCGGCCCATCGTTCGGCCGCGTCGCGAACGATCATCTCGCGCTTCCCGTAGTCGGCGTACTCGTAGGCCGGCGCGCCGGGCATGAAGTCGAGGTGGTCCGTGATGGCGATCTCCGGGATACCGCGCTCGAACGCCTGGGCGGCGTACAGCTCCAGCGGAACCATCGAATCGGGCGATAGATCGGTGTGCAGGTGGGCGTCGAGAGGCAGATCGCGCGCCTGCTCGACCAAACGCCCGTCGCCCTCTTTGATCGAAGAAGTCATGCCCGAATCTTGCCCGACTCCGACGCTCCACGTCAGAAGCGTCGACGACGGGCTTTCGGCCGAACGGACGGACGGTGCCAGCTGAGCCCCCGGAGGTCGCCCGGAGACGGATCGCCGGGACGGCAGGAATCGCGTGACCATTGACCCGCGGCCGGCCTCAACGCGCGCGATCGAGGCTATGCGGCCCCCGTTCGACTGGCTATGATCGCAGCGAGTTCGTCCGACGTTCTCATGGACCGCAGGTGGCAAGGTCGCAGGGCCTGGCCACGGGGAGGAGGGCCATGATGGAGCAGGCTTCCCGGCCACCGGCATCGCGCCGCGTGCGCCGGACCGGCGGACTCAGCCACTCTCCGGCGGTTGACGTCACGTGGCGTCTGTCCGCGTTCGTCGCCCCCGCCGTCTTCGGCACCGCGGTACGACCCACCTCCCCGACCCATTCGCAGCCGGCGCCGCTTCTTCGGCGGATGTCCGGCGACAAGGAGAGGAGGCATTCGTGCGCCAGCTTGTGAAGGGCAACGTCCTGGCGGTGCGCGCGATCGGCGGGCTGCACGTGGTGACGCTCGGGTGGGACTTCGTAGCAGGTCAGGAGGCAAAGCGACAGGGATTGCTCGGCTTTGCCCTCGAGCGTTCTGAGCTGAGTCACGGTGCCATCGTCGAGCGCTATTTCCTGAGCGGCATCAAGCGCTTCAAGGGCAAGGACGAAGGGCTGCCGCCCGGAACGCCCGTATCGACCTCGGAACACCCGATACAGTCCTTTCAGTGGGGCGACTACACGGCCAAGCCCGCGACGACCTATCGGTACCGGGTCGTTCCGGTCTACGGCCAGCCGAAGCTGATCGCGCTCGACGACGCATCGTCGACGACCGTGGAGATCTCGACCGAGGCGGAGGCGAGCGGCCCTGTCGGCCCAGGCCTCCCGGCCCATGACATCTACTTCAACCGCGGCGTCGCCGGGTCGCAGGCGTACGTCCGCAAGTTCGGCATGACGAAACCGGACCCGACCAAGCCCCGGTCCGCGCAGATGGCGTGGCTGTCTCGAGGGCTCTTCGAGGCACTGGTCGGCTTCATCGGTCGTGCGGCGGGTCCCGACGCGGCGGATTATGGACTTCGGGGCATGTTCTACGAATTCCAATACCTGCCCGTCGGGCAGGCGTTCGCCGCCGCCAGCAAGGCCGGCGCCGACGTCGCCATCCGATACGAGGCCCAGGCCTACAAAGCCCACAACGAGGCGATGATCGCCCAGGCTGGGATTGGCGGGATCTGCCAGCCGCAGAAGGTGCGGGCCGGAATTCGGCACAACAAGTTCATGGTGCTGATCCACAAAGGCCAGCCCGTCGCCGTGTGGACGGGATCAACCAACATCTCCGCGGGAGGGATCTTCGGACACTCAAATGTCGGCCATGTCATCCGGGACTCGGCGCTGGCGCAGCGGTACCTCGACTACTGGAACCGCCTGGCGGCCCCGAATGCCACGCGAGCCGCGTTGGTGAAGGCAGATCTCGCGGTAGAGCCCACGCCTCCGAGCAAGTCCGAGCTGCCGGCGGATCGGATGTTGACCCTCTTCTGCCCGCGTGACGACGAGAAGTCGATTCAGACGCTGCACTGGTACGGGGACCTGATGGACTCGGCCCAACGGATCGTCTGCATGACGTTCGCCTTCAATCTCGACCCGATCTTCGCCCAGGTCCTCAAGAAGCCGGGCGCCACCCTCCGCTACGCGGTATTCGACAAGGACATCGACGCCGCCGACGAGACCGAGATCGACCGGGTAGCCAACACCGTTGTCGCCTCGGGTGCCAAGTTCCAGGCCGGCGACATAGAAGGGTTCATCGGCGAGGTGCTGACCGGCTTCAACAAGAACCAGTACATCCACGACAAGTTCATGCTCGTGGATCCGCTCGGCAACGACCCCAAGGTAGTCACCGGCACGGCCAACTTCAGCGGCCCTTCGCAGTACGCAAATGACGAGAACATGGTCGTGATCCGGGGCGGCACTCGAGTCGCGGACATCTACTTTGGCGAGTTCATGCGGATCTTCGACCACCTCTATTCGCGCTACATCGTCGAGAAGCTCAAGAAAGAGGGCAAGAGCGACCCGGACTCCGGCTTCCTCAAAGAGACCGGCGATTGGGTGGCTCAGAACTTCCAGCCCGGTACCCGAAAGGACCTGCGGCGGCGCTACTTCATGGGTCAGTAGGCCGGCCGTCGCGCGGGTCGGCTCCGCGATCGCCGCGGCTAACCCGAGATCAACGCCAACTCTCGCCCCACTTTCACGAAGGCTTCCAGGCAGCGATCGAGCTGTTCCTTCGTGTGTTCGGCGGTGACGATCGTTCGAATTCGAGCTTTGTCGAGCGCGACCGTCGGATAGACGACCGCCTGGGCGAAGACGCCCTCCTCGAACAACCGCTGGCTGAACCTCTGCGCTCGGGCCGAGTCGCCCATCATGACCGGCGTGATCGGCGTCTCCGAGACGCCCGCGTCGAAGCCGAGTCGGCGCAGCTCGCCCTTGAAGTAGGTCGTGTTGGCCCAGAGGTGGTCGATCAGCTCGGGCTGCTCCAGCAGAACGTGGATGGAGGCGACACAGGCCGCCGCCACGGCCGGCGGATGGGAAGTGGAGAAGAGGAACGGGCGGGCCCGCTGGATCAGCATCTCGCGCAGGGCCCGGCTTCCGGCCACGTAGCCGCCCAGCACGCCCATCGCCTTGGACATGGTCCCGACCTGGATGTGGACCCGGCCGTGGAGGTCGAAATGGTCCACCGTCCCGCGTCCGTTGCGACCCAGGACACCCGAGGCGTGGGCGTCGTCCACCATCACGGCCGCACCGAACTCCTCGGCCGCGGCCACGATCGCGGGGAGCGGCGCGATGTCGCCGTCCATGCTGAAGACGCCGTCCGTGACCACCAGGATGAGCCGGTGCGGCGCGCCGCCCGCGTCCGGGCGCCCCTTCTCGCGTGCCTCTCGCAGCAGCTCGCGCAGAGCGGCCGTGTCCTTGTGCGGGAAGACCACACGCGGCGCCTTGCTCATCCGCATGCCGTCGATGATCGAGGCGTGATTGAGCGCGTCCGAGACGATCAGGTCCGCCTCCCCGGTCACGACCGGGATGACGCCGGTGTTCGCGGTGAAGCCCGACTGGAAGGTGAGTACGGCTTCGGTGCGCTTGAAGGCAGCCAGCTCGGTCTCGAGGCGCTCGTGGATCGTCATGTCGCCGGCGATCGTCCGGACCGCGCCCGACCCGACACCGAAGTCGCGGGTCGCCGCGAGAGCCGCTTCCTTGAGCTTGGGGTGAGTGGCCAGGCCCAGGTAGTTGTTCGAGGAGAGGTTGATCAGCTCCCTGCCGTCGACCACGACCTCGGCCGCCTGGGGCGAGCTGAGCACGCGCAGCGGCCGGTAAAGGTTCTGGCGCTTGAGCTCTTCGATCTCGTCGGCAAGGAACCCGAGCGGGTTCGGTCGGGTGCCTGAGGTCGACTCGGCGCTCCCGGTCGATTTCGGGCGTTCGGTCGTCATCGGATCAACCCTCCTGCGGCAGGAGCACGACCTTGCCGGCGACACCCTGGGCCAGCAGATCGAAGGCTTCGGCGTACCGGCTCAGCGGCAGCCGGTCGGTGATGATCGGGCTGACATCCAGGCCTTCGCGGAGCAGCGCGGCCGTCTTGTACCAGGTGCCCCACAGCTGGCGGCCGGTGATGCCGTACACGCGCAGGCCGCGGAAGATGATCGCGTCGCTGAAGTCCAGGGTGATGGGCCGCGAGGGCACGCCGAGCAGGGAGACGCGCCCGCCGTTGGTCGCGATCCGGAAGGCCTGGTGGACGGCCGCCTCGGCGCCGCTCATCTCGAGCACCACATCCACGCCCGTGCCGCCGGTCTCGCGCCGGATCTCCGCTTCGACGTCGCCCGCGCCGTCCAGGACGCAGTCGGCCCCCATCCGGGCGGCCATCTCGCGGCGGTGCGGCATCACGTCCGTGGCGAAGACGCGCGAGGCTCCCGCGAACTTGCAGATCGCCACCGCCATCAGCCCTATCGGCCCGCAGCCCAGGACCGCGACCGTGGCCGTGGTGATCTCCTCAACGAACGTGGCGAAGACGGCGTTGCCCATCGGCTCCTGGATGGCCGCGATCTCCGGAGAGAGCCCCTCCGAGGGCCAGGCGTTGCGCTCCGGCAGGGTCATGTACTCGGCGAAGGCGCCGTCCGCGTCCACGCCCAGGATCTTGAGGTTCGCGCAGACGTGCTCGCGGCCGGTCCGGCACTGGTAACAGGTCCAGTCCACGAGGTGGGTTTCGGCGGCCACTCTCGTTCCGAGGGGCACGGCGCCGGTGCCGGGGCCGTGCGCCACCACCCGGCCCGCCATCTCGTGGCCGAAGATGCGGGGCAGGTACTTGCCCAGGCGTCCCTGGGCCCATTCGTCCCAGCGATAGATGTGGAGATCGGTGCCGCACAAGCTCACGGCCTCCAGGCGAATCAGTACCTCGCCGGGACCGGGCCGCGGAACGGGGACCTCGCGCAGCTCCGCGCCGGCACGTGGCTCGGCCTTGACGAGGGCGCGCATGGTCTTGGGGATGCGCAGGTCCAGCGCCGACACGGTGGAGATAAGCGCGGCGGAGCCGCCGCCCGGAGGCGCGTCGTCCATAGCGTTGCCGGCTCTATCGCTGGGCACGTGCCGATTGTCCCACTAGCCCGACTTGCCGTTCGAGGAGGCCGTTCGGCGCCTGGAGCTGGACGCGTTCGAGGTTCGGCCCGCATGCACCTCGGCCGCTTCTTCGGTGCCTCGCGTTCTAGCGAAGCTCCGAGAGCTGCGCGAGCGGTATCTGGCCGTCTCGCTCTGCCATGGCTCGCGCCGCCGGAGAGTCCGCCGGTGCCTGGCCGTCGGTATCGACAACGGGGTTGGTCAGCTTGCCAATCCGCTCGACTTCGACGCTCACCAGATCGCCCGGCTCCAGGAAGACCTGCGGCTCGCGGAAGACGCCCACGCCGCTCGGCGTGCCGGTGATCACGATGTCGCCCGGGGCCAATGTCACTTCCTGGCTGATGATCGAAATCAGCTCCGCGACGCCGAAGAGCAGGTCCTTCGTGTTGCCGTTCTGCATCTGGAATGGGTTGTTGGCGTTCGGGCCCGAGGCAGCCGTCCGCCACGAGCGAACGTACAGGCCGCGCCCGTCGCCCAGCTCGTCGGCGGTGACGAAGAACGGACCGAGGGGCAGGAAGGTGTCAGAGCTCTTGGCCCTGAGCCACTGCCCGTCGCCCGCCTCACCGGGGCGGAGGGCCTTCTGCTGGCCCTGCCAGTCGCGCGCCGTCACGTCGTTCGC
>PMIP01000022.1 GCA_003158295.1 Chloroflexota bacterium
GCCGAGCTGGCAGGTTGCGTTGCTCGTGTCGGTCGGGGCATCGGTCGTGAATAGCACGCGGCCCACCGCATTCGGCGGCGGAACAGGTGGCGTGACGACCAGAGTTCCCTCCGACACCACCTCACCGCTAGCTATCTCCAACTTGAACCCGTACGTTCCGGAGGTGAGTGCGGAAAGGTCCAGCGGGTCGTTCCAGCAGGCCAAGCCGTTCGATTCGGTCGAGGCGAGGGTGTCCTGGTGCCAGGTGGAGTCGCCGCTCGTGATCCTCCGGCTGACGGTCTGGCCGGTCAGGGGGGACTTGTAGAAGTAGCTCGCGTAGACGTGGCTCCCCGCCGGGATCGACGTGACCTGGTGGCCAAGCTGGCAGGTCACGTCGGTCATGTTGGTCGGGGCATCGGTCGTGAACACCACCAGGCCCGCTTCACCGGGCAGCGGAGTATGGGGCGTGACAGTCAGCGCGCCATTCGACACCACCTCACCGCCCGATAGCTCCAGCTTGAACTCGTACGTTCCGGGGGCGAGAGTGTTCAGATCTAGCCCGTCCTCCATGCAGTCGACGTTGTTTGTGTTGACCGCCGAGAGGTAGGCAACGCTATATGGCAGGCCGTTCTTCAAGATCCACCAGGCGACGGCCTGACCGTTCATGCGCGACTGGTAGAAATAGGTGGCGTAGACAGAGGTTCCCGCCGAGACCGACTTCACCTGGTGGCCGAGCTGGCAGGTCGCGGCACTCGCCGCGGTCGGGGCATCGGTCGTGAAGATAACCTGGCCTGCGTGACTCGGGTTGAGATTGGAATAGGCGGCGATGGAGGCGGACAGGACGGCCGCGATGAGAAACAGGGCGCCGAAGGTAGCGAGGAGGCCCAGCCCCAGGTTGCGTCGCCGGTGAGCTGCGGGTGCCGGAGAGCCAGTACCGGGCCGCGGCTCGGTATCGCCGGGCTGAACGGCCGCCGCCGGCGGGGTCGTAGCGTCCGGCGTCTGCCCGGGCTTTCTGGTGTCCATATACCTCTCGCTGCGCGGAGTCGTTCGCAATGGCCGTGACCTAGAGCATACCGTCTTGAGGCCATGCGGCGTCACTGGCGCCCTTCCCATTCCAGGGGGATCCGCAACGATGTGTCAACCGTAGGTCGTGTCCGCTGCCGTCTGGGCCGGTGTGTGATCGCCGCGCTCTGGGACTCCTGGACGTGCGCCTGTCCGGCCGCGGGGAGTAATCTCGGCTCGGGCCGAGGAGGACTCAGGCACCAGCTCCGGCGACGACCAATGCCGGGGCGTAAGGATTGGGAGGGAGTAGTCGATGGCTGTTGAGACGGACACCCTCGGGCAGGCGCCCGCGCCGGACGGCCTGAGCTCCGAGTGGCATCCCACCCGGACCACCTGGATCCTGTGGGCGATCTTGTTCGTGCCGCTCCTCTATGTTGGCGCGGTGGTCTACACCACGGCCGCCTTCCATGGAGAGATCCCTCAGTCGGCGACGGGCACCGTCGACATGCCTGTGCTGATCGGGGTGGTGCTTCTCGGCCTTGGAATCGCGTGGGTGCATGAGGGTGTCCACGGCATCTTCATGCTTGCCTTCGGCGGGAGACCGCAGTTTGGCATCCTCCGGACCGGCATTCTCGTGTATGCCTTCTACGCCACTTCCCCGGGCCAGCGCTTTACCCGGCGGCAGTTCCTCGCGGTCGCCCTCGCCCCGCTGGCGATCCTGGGGCTGCTGGGCATCCCGCTCTGCATGCTCACCCCGTACCTGGTCGTGCCGTTTGCGCTCCACCTCGCCGGCTGCATGGGCGACATCGGGATCTCCTGGCACGTGCTGCAGCGCCCGCCGACCGTGATGTGCGAGGACCTTCGCGACGGGGTCCGCTTCTGGAAACAAGCCGCATAGGCGGTCAGGCCGCCGGCTAGGGCCGGCACCGGCGGGGTAAGAGCATCGGGACGCGGGCGGCATAGGTCGCGACGGCGGCGAAGGAGGCGCGAGATGGCGGCTTTGGACGGAGAGGCGGCGCCCGGATCGCCCTGGCCCGCGCCGGACGGCACGCCGCTCCATCTCCGTCACTGGCCGGCGACGGGCGATCCCTGGGCCACCGTCCTCATCGTGCACGGCATCGGCGAGCACAGCGGCCGCTATGAGCGGACCGGCCGGCTGATGGCCGAGGCCGGCCTGGACGTTCACGCGTTCGACCTCCGAGGGCACGGCCTCTCGGGAGGCCGGCGCGTCTACGTTCGCCGCTGGGGCGACTTCCTGGACGACCTCGAGGCGAGGCTCGGGCAGGTGCGCCAGGAGGGCCGACCGCTCGTCTTGTTCGGTCATTCGATGGGTGCGCTCATTGCTCTGACATACGTCTGCGCGGACCGCCCCGCTCCCGATTTCCTCGTACTCAGCGCCCTGCCGCTCGATGCTCGCACGCCTGCCTGGCAGCGCTTGCTGGCTCCCGTTCTCGGCCGCGTCGCGCCGACGCTGCTCGTGGCCAACCCGATCAGCGGGGAGCAGCTGTCACGTGACCCGGCGGTGGGGATCGCCTACTTTGCCGACCCTCTGGTCCAGCCTCGTTCGACGGTTCGCCTCGGGGCGGAGCTGTTCCGGGCGATGAAGAGGGCACGCTCCGAGCTCGGCCGGCTCCACGTCCCGACGCTGGCCATCCATGGAGGCGCCGATACCCTCGTGCCCACGGCCGTTAGCGAGCCACTCGTCGGAGTGGCGGGCGTGGAACGGCGCGTCCTCCCGAACCTGCGCCACGAGACGCTGAACGAGCCGGAGGGGCCGGAGGTCGTGGCGGCGATCGTGGAATGGCTTCGTGCGCACGTTCGAGCCGTCGGCGGCTGAGTTGCGTTGGGAAGTATCTTGCGCACCCGTCAGGGTCTGGCACCATTGACGGCATGAGTATCGACATTCGAGTCTGCCCGCCCGAGCGCTTCGCCGAGATGCTCAAAACGGCGGAGGTGGCCTTCTCCGAGGATGTTCCGGACGATCTCGTCGAGCGAGTCCGAAAAGTGTCGGAGCCCGAACGCTTCGTCTGCGCCCTCGACGGCGACCGTTTCGTGGCGACGGGCGGAGTCTTCTCGGTTGGGCTGAGCGTGCCGGGTGGGGAGCTGCCGGCGGGCGGCGTGACCTGGGTGACAGTCTTGCCATCGCACCGCCGGCGCGGACTGATGAGCGGGATGATGCGGCTGATGATCGACGACTGTCATCGCCGCGACGAGCCTCTGGCGATGCTGTGGGCGGCCGAAGGGGCTATCTACCAGCGTTTCGGCTTTGGGCTGGCAACCGTGTGCGTCAACCTGGATGCGGAGCCAAAGGCAGTCGGCTTCGCTCGGGAGTGGCCGCGCGAAGGATCGTGCCGTCTGCTTCCCGCCGGTGAGGGACTGGACCTTGTCACGCCGGTGTACGAGGTCGCGCGCGCGCAGCGCTCCGGCTTCCTGTCGCGGACGCCGAACTGGTGGGCTGGGATTCTCCCCACCCCAGAGAAGGACGGCAAGGGTGGCGAGGTCCGCCGGCTGGCGGTCTACGAGACCGAGCGCGGACCCGAGGCATACGCGATCTACAAGACGAAGGCCGAATGGAACCCTCGCGGTCCGGCCTGCCTGCTGACCGTGGAGGAGGCCATAGGGTGCACTCCGCGCGGAACCCGCGAGATCTGGCGGTACCTGCTGGACGTGGACCTGGTCCGCACTCTGAAGATGTGGCGGCTTCCGTACGATCACCCGCTGATCGCCCTGGCCGCGGAACCGCGCCGGCTCGGGATGACTGTGAGCGATGGGCTGTGGCTGCGGATCGTGGACGTGACCGCCGCTCTCGAGGGCCGGACGTACGGCAGCAGCGGCAGCGACCGGCTCACCTTCGACCTGCGCGACGACTACTGCCCGTGGAACGCGGGTCGTTGGGTCCTCGAGGTGTCGGAGGGTCGAGGGCGCGTGGCCAGGACGGAGGAGGCGGCCGATCTCGCCCTGGACGCGAACGACCTGGCCTCGATGTTCCTGGGAGGTTTCACCGCGACCGCACTTGCCGCGGCCGGACGGGTCGTGGAACTGCGACCCGGAGCCCTGGCCGTTGCCGACGGCCTCTTCCCGACGGCGACCAAACCCTGGTGCCCGCAGGAGTTCTAGGCGACCGGGGCAAGGCTGGCCGGCGGCTCGCCGTCGCCTGAAGATCCGCAGCGCCGAATGTAGCCGCCTGGAGAATCGACTCGCCGCCGCGGGGTCCGCGGCGGCGAGTGCCGTTGTGGCTTGCGCCGGTCTCAGCTCAGTGAGAAGGGCGGGTACGGAACGGGCAGCAGCAGGAGGTAGGCATAGACACGGGCCATGTAGCGCAGCAGGCCGCTGTAGAACGACATCGCCCAACCCGGGTACTTGCCGGTGAACAGGATCGGGATCCAGAGGATGATCTCGCCCAGGTACCCGACCAGCATCAGGATCCCCAGCACGATCAGATGCGGGATGAGCACGATGAAGCGGACCATGAGCCCGAAGAGGGGGATGCCCCATAGCCGGCTCATCGATCGGCCCTCCAGGTTGATGGTCAGCTCGAGCGGGTTCGGAGCGCCCGGCTCGAGTGGCGGGTATCCGCCCGGGAACAGGAAGTAGGCATACGCCACGACTCGAGTCGCCCGGTGGATCGTCTCCTTGACCCATGCGGCCTGCATGCCGGGGACTCGACCCATCAGCAGGATGGGGATCCATCCCAGGAAGATCACCACGTACATGCCGATCCCGAGCACCATGAGGACCACGAAGTGCGGGATGGCCATGATGAACCGAACGAAGATGCCGATGAACGGAATGCCCCAGAGTCGGTTCATCTCCGGCTGAGTGACGGTGACGTTCAGCTGAACCGGGTAATCGCCGTAGGCCGGAGCGTACGGCGGCTGAGCGTACGGCGGCGCGCCTGGAGGAGGGGCGAACGGCGGCTGAGCGTACGGCGGCGCGCCTGGAGGAGGGGCGAACGGCGGCTGAGCGTACGGCGGCGGCGCGACCGGGGCCGGTTCCACCGGAGCCGGTTCTACCGGAGCCGGTTCGACCGGAGTCGGTTCGACCGGAGTCGGTTCGACCGGAGTCGGTTCGGCCGGTGCCGGATCGCCCGGAGCCGGTTCGGCCGGTGCCGGATCGCCCGGAGCCGGTTCGGCCGGTGCCGGATCGCCCGGAGCCGGTTCGGCCGGTGCCGGATCGCCCGGAGCCGGAGTGTTATCCATGGCAGATCCCTCCTGAAGAGGCGGAATGGATGCGGCTCCAGCATACCTCCGCCGCGAAGCGATTCTCCAGCGCGACCTCCGCGCCGATAGCCCAGCGCCAGGATCGGTTCAGTCCCACGGTCGGAAGGGCGCCAGGAAGTCCATGACCAGGGCGGCCAGTGGCTCTGGCTGCTCCATGCCGACCATGTGAGCCACGTCCGGCCACATGGCGGTCCGGGCGTTCGGCGCCGCCGTCTCCAGCCGCTTCAGCGCCTCCGCAAAGAGACTCAGATCAAGGGCTCCGGCGACCGCCAGAACGGGGCAGCGCAGATCGCCCAAACGGTCGTTGGCAGGAGGGATCATCGGGATCCCTCGGCCGGCCACGTGTCCCGGTACAAAGAGCGGCCGGGCCAGCCTCCGAACGGCCTCGCGTATCTGCGAGGGAACACGAGTGGCCGGCTGACCGGGCCCGTCTACCCAGATGCGCACCATCAGATCGGCGATGGCGTCGGGATCGCGCGGGTCGGCCGATTCCACCCGCTCGCCCTCTTCGAAGATGGCCCGCTCCTGAGGTGTCGCGCCGCCGTCGAACCCTCCGGGCCCGGCCCCGACGGGGACTACGGCCACGACCCGGTCCGGCGATTCGATGGCCATGTCGAGGCCGATGTGGCCGCCCTTGCTGTTGCCGACGATGGCGGCGCGCCGCACCCCGAACGCGTCCATCACGGCCCGCAGATCGGCCCGATCGCTGTACTCGACATCGTCGGTTGTCGAGGCGCCGAAGCCGCGGAGGTCGTAGCGAATCACCCGGTATCCGGCGGAGATCAGCGCCGGGACCATGGGATCCCACGAGGTGTGGTCCACGATGGCCGCGTGGATCAGGATCAGCGGCGGTCCGACGCCTTCCTCAACCGCGAACAGGCGACCGCCCGGAACGTCGACGAATCGCTCCATGATCGGAGTCTACCCGGCCTGTCGTGGCCCCATGTGACGTAACCTTGCCGCTGCCGATCTTCCGGAAGTGACCCGCGAGGTACGAACGTGCTCGAGATAGCCGTGGTGGCGTGGCTTTGCTGGCGCAACGGTTGGACCGTGCGCAAGGCGGGCCACAGCCAGCGCAGCTACTGGCTGATCACACTCGGCCTGCTGTTCCTCGGCTATGTCGGAGGAGCGATCGTCGGGTCCATCTTGGTTGACTGGCTCCACGCACCGACATCGGCCACGTACGTGTGCGGGTGGGGCGGCGTCATTCTCGGCGGCGCCGCTTCGTACCAGGTCGCGAACAGGGCCGCTCGGGATGCGGTGCTCATATTCGGTGCGCCGTGGGAGCCGACGCACTGGTCCTCCGAAGGTCTCCTCCACGTCACGGACGCCCCGGACTCGAAAACCATCGCAGGCATCATTGTGGGACGCCGGCTCGTTCTGGTCGATGAGTGGGCGGGCGAGCGGGCGCACATCGTAACGGCCGAGGGCCTGCAGGGTTGGGTCGACGGGGAGGCGCTGGATGCTTTCCGCTCTGAGCGCGCCGACGTCTGGGAGTCGCCTGCGGAGGCTGACAGCTCCGAGACGGACGACTAGCTCACCGGAAGATCCTGATCCGGCGGAGGCGCTCATGGCTCGCGCACCGGGAGCTCGGCCGAGGCCGGCGCAGGCTTCGCCGCCCGAGTTCACGCCTTCTGGCACCATCCTCATATGAGCCACAGCCGCCCGCCGAACGACACCCCGAGCGTCCGCCCTCCGGTCACCCTGCCCGACCTGCCACGACCGCAGGCGCTGCTCTTCGACCTGGACGGAACGCTGGTGGACACGGTGGCGCTGCGAGTAGCGGCCTGGGTGGAGGCATTTGGGCGATTCGACATCACGATCGATCCCGAGCGCCTGCCGGGATACATGGGATCGGACGGGCGCTGGCTGGCCAGGGAGGTGGCGCGGGCCGCCGGTAGCGAGATCGACTGGGCAACAAGCGACGAAATCGACCGTCTCAGCGGGTCGCTATTCGACGAGCTGAACACGGCGCCGCGGCCGCTGCCGGGCGCCACCGAGCTGCTCACCGCACTCGAGGCGCAGGGCCTGACCTTCTGCGTTGCCACGGCGAGCCAGCCCGGCCAGGTGGAGGCAAACGTCAAGGCCCTGCGACTCCCCGCCCCGCCCCCGATCGTTGACGCCGGCCACGTGGAGAACGCCAAGCCCGAACCGGACCTGCTTCTCGCCGCCGCCGCCCAGCTGGGCGTCGCACCGGAGGGCTGCTGGTACGTGGGCGATTCGGTGTGGGACATGATGGCCAGTGTCCGCGCCGGAACGGTCGCGGTAGGCGTAACCACGGGCGCCACCTCCGCCGAGGCGTTGCTGGCGGCCGGCGCCGCGGTCGCCGTCCAGGGTCTTCCGGCGTTGGCGGCGGAGCTCCGAAGGCGGGGCCTGTTGCGCTAGCCCGGAGGTTGCGTCTCACTCGGCCGGCGCGGGAGGTTCCACGAGGGTCGGGGTATCGTGCCGGCATGCAGCCGACCGAACCGCGCCCGACAGCTCCAGACGCTTCGGCGCAGGACAAGCGGGTCGAGAAGCTCCAGGTGGCCGATTGGCGGCGCCGAATCTCGGAGCTGTACGCCGAGGTGCGGGCGTTGGCCGCGACCGATCCGGCGGCGGCCTGGAACCACTGGCGCGTGGTCCGGGAGCGGCTGTACCGGGAGCACCCGTCGTCTCCGGTCCCGCCCGACAGGCGCGCCGCCTTCGTCGCCGGGCATTTCGCCTACGACCCGAACCTTCGTTTCGAGGTGCCGGTGCGGCACGACGAGACGCCGAAGACTGCCGACCGGGCAGGGGAGCGGCGCAACGACTCAGCGTCCGGCCTGGGCGCCGAACTGGGCGCGGGCCTGGGCGCGGGCCTGGGCGCCAGATTGGGAGCCGGCCTGGCACTGCCGATCAGCGTCGGTCAGGCGATCTCGTTCGATCGGGTCGGCTGGCTGGAGATCCCATTCGAATCTGGCGTACGCAGGCTTGCCCTCTTCTGGTTGCCCGAGTACTCAGGCGGCTTCTTCCTGCCGTTCCGTGATGCGACCAACGGGACCGCGACCTACGGCGGCGGCCGCTACCTGATCGACAGTGCCAAGGGGGCCGACCTCGGCGGCGACCCGGCCAGTGGCACCGTTATCGTCGACTTCAACTTCGCGTATCAGCCCTCATGCGCCTTCGATCCTCGCTGGTCGTGCCCGCTCTCGCCGGCCGAAAATCGTCTCGAAACGGAAGTTCGCGCCGGGGAGCTTCTGCGCTGACGGATCGGGGCACGGATCGGGCCGGGATCGGGGCCGGATCGGGGCCGGATCGGGGCCGGATTGGGGCACGGATCGGGGCCGCTGACGGATCGGCAACGGCGTCGCCGGCCGCCGCGTCAGTCGGCGGGTTGGGTCGAATCCTCGCCGGGCTTGGCCGTGGGCGCGACCCGCTGCAGGTCAACACCTCGGACGCGCCGCGACTTACCGGCTTCCGTTCGGACCATGGCGGCGGGGATCAGCCCGCCTACGATCGAGTCGACGACCGCCAGCTCGCCGGCATAAAGTCCGCCTCCGCCGATGCGCACCCGATCGCCGACTGCGATGTCGTCGCGTCCGTTGAGCGCCGCGAGGTTGATCTCCGCGACCGTCGAGCGGACGTATCCCGGGTCGCCGGGGAGTCCGACAGTTCTGACTTGCCGCGTTGCCGTCCGGGCTACCGGGTAGTTGATCTTGCGTTTTCGCACAGGGAACAGCCCTCCTTAGCGGCCCGAAGCCGCATACGCGGGCCGAGCCTGACCGGATCGTCCGCGACCTGTGAACGTGCGAGCCCCGGAACGCCCGTCATAGCGTCGAGCCGGCGCCGGCTCGCGATCTGGATCGGGCAGGAACTCCTCGACGACTGCGTATGGGATTGCCTTGCGCAAGAGGCGCTGAACTCCGCGCAACTCCTCGACCTCGTCGGGCGAGACGAGCGAGATGGCAGTTCCGCTCGCTCCGGCCCGGCCGGTTCGGCCGATGCGGTGGATGTAGTCCTGCGGATCGTTCGGCAGCTCGAAGTTGACGACGTACGGCAGGTCCTCGATGTCCAGTCCGCGCGATGCCACGTCCGTGGCGACGAGGACCTTGACGAAGCGGCCCTTGAAGGCCGCCAGGGCCCGCGTCCGCTCCGGCTGGCTTCGGTCGCCGTGGATGGCCGAGGTGCTCACGCCTCTGCGATCGAGGTAGGAGGCCAATCGGCTGGCGCCGAGCTTGCTCCGGGTGAAGACGAGGACCTGCTCCATCTGATCGCGCTTGATCAGGTGCAGGAGCAGGTCGGCCTTGCGCTCGGTATCGACCGGGTAGAGGACCTGGGTCAGGTTGTCGGCGATGCTGTTGCGGGCTGCGACTTCGACCGTCTCGGGGTTGGTCAGGAACTCGCCCGCCATCTGCCGGATGTCGTCGGAGAAGGTGGCCGAGAAGAGAAGCGTCTGGCGCTTTGCGGGGATGCTCGCGATGATCTTGCGGACGTCCGGGATGAAGCCCATGTCGAGCATTCGGTCCGCCTCGTCGAGGACGAGGATCTCGACGGCGCTGAGGTTGACGCTGCGCTGACCGATGTGGTCGAGCAGGCGGCCCGGCGTCGCGACCAGGATCTCCACGCCGTTCCAGAGCATCTTGATCTCGGGATCGATGCGGGTGCCGCCGTACACGACGGCCGATCGAAGCGGAACGCCCCGACCGTATGTCTTGACCGCCTCGGAGACCTGGACCGCAAGCTCGCGGGTCGGGGTCAGGATGAGGACCCGGACCGGGTGGCGCGCCGGCGAGAACCCGGCGTTGCCAT
This sequence comes from Chloroflexota bacterium, assembly GCA_003158295.1. GTDB lineage: Bacteria > Chloroflexota > Limnocylindria > Limnocylindrales > CSP1-4 > Fen-1039. The sequence goes on from PMIP01000022.1 coordinate 9,969, forward strand.
GGTGGCGGAGGTTCTCCAGGATCGGCAGCACGAAGGCGGCGGTCTTGCCGGTGCCGGTCTGGGCGGCGGCGAGGATGTCTCGGCCGGCCATGATCAGGGGGATGGCCGCGCTCTGGACGGGCGTCGGCTCGGTGTAGCCCTCGCGCGCCACTGTGGCGAGGAGGTCGGCCGAGAGGCCGAGGTTGTCGAATGTCAAACGAGTTCTCCTGAGTGCGTCATCCGACGCTGGGTCTGGGCGTGTCGGCCAGGATGGATAGGGTCCGGCTGGGGCGACGCCGTCGAGATTCGATGGTTGTGGCTGGCCGCGGCGAGTTGCGCGGCGGGGCGGTCAGGCAACGACGACCGCCAGCTTGCGATCATGCGGGTAAGGCCGCTCGGCGGCCGCGCGAGCGGCCCGATCGAATACGTGCCGGTACTTGCGGCCCACTTCCCACCACACCATGCCACGGCTGTGCTCGTACGCGAGCCGTCCCATGGAGGCGCGCAATTCGGGGTCGAGCAGCAGGTCCGTGATCGCCGTGGCGAGAGCGCCCGACGCGGAGGCGGGGACGAGTCGGCCGCGTCCGTCGGCGAGCAGCTCGGACGCGAGTGCGGAGGGAGTCGAAACGATGGCCTTGCCGGCGCCCATGGCGTAGGCGAGAGTGCCCGACACAGTCCGGTCGAGGTCCGGTGAGGGCGCCACGAAGACGTCCGCGGCCTCGAGCCAGGTGCAGAGCTCTACCCTGCCGACGAACCGATCGACGAACTTGACCTGCTCGGTCATGCCCAAGGCCGCGGCCTGGGCTTCGAGGGCGGCCCGATATGCCTCGCCCGCGCTGCCGACCGCGGTGGCCGGGCTGGTGGAGCCCAGGATGACGTATCGCGCCGTGGGCACGGCGGCGACGATCGCGGGCATGGCTTCGATCACCGACTCGAGGCCCTTGCCGGGGGCGAGAAGGCCGAAGCTCAGGATGACGGCTTTGCCCTGAAGGCCGAGGCGCGGCTTGACCGTGTCCGGAGCAATCAGCGGCAGATCGGATACGCCGTAGGGGACGATGTCGATCTGCCCGGCGGCCACGCCGTATACGCCGATCAGCAGATCCGCGGCGGCTTGCGACATGACCACCGATGCCTCGGCGGCGTTCACGAGCTCGATGAGGATCGCTCGCTGCGCCGGCGTGGGGTGGGCAAAGACGCTGTGGAGCGTTACCACCATCGGGACCCGCAGAGCCCGGATGAAGTCCAGGACGTAGGACCCGTCGTCGCCGCCCCAGATGCCCGGTTCGAACTGAACGGAGACGACGTCCACGCCGCAGTCGTTGAGGGCATGGGCCACGTACGCGTAATCGCTCTGGATGTCGCGCCGAATGCGGTGGCGGACTTCGGCCGGATAGGGGCCTGGCTCGGTGGAAGGGTGAAGGGCGACGATTTCGCGCTCGCCGACCGTGGTGGCCAGATCGTACGTGAACGTCGCGATGCCGCATCGGCGGGGCGCGTAGGTGGAAACGAAGGCTGTCCTCGAGATGAGGTGGCTCCTGTCGGGTGAAACCGCCAACGTGGCGGTGCGCTTCGCGGCCCGAGACGGCTGCCGTCCGGGCCGCGAATGCCGGAAGGCGGACTAGGCCGCGCTAACCTGTACGGCGCGCGGGCCCTTGGGGCTGGTTTCGATCTCGAACGAGACACGCTCGCCGCCGACAAGGCGATCGAAATCGAGAGGGGCTACGAGGCCACCACGGTGGAAGAAGTATTCCTTCCCGTCTTCGGCTGCAATGAAGCCGAAACCGCGGTCGCTGACGACCTTCTTAACTGTACCGGTGGTCATAAGTGACCCTTTCCTCTTCCCGAACCAGACGGCAGACGCACGGTCTGTTCGAGAAGGAAGGTCGACCACGCGGAGCGTCACCACAAGAGGTGGCGACTCACCCACGGTACTCGCTTTTGGCCGATAACACAAACGTTGAGTGCCTTGGTATATGGCTCCGACCATGCGGAGAGCACGCCGTTGCCGGCGTCGCCGCCGGTGCCGGCCGACTTGACCGAATGGGGCAACGGCCCCATGGTGGTATCAGCCGTAGGCGCCGGCACTGGTTCAGTCTCCCGTAGCGCTCGGCAGATTGGATGGCCCTCAGTGGCCCGTAGACCGTTCCGCACCGCCGACGCGCTCATCGTTGTGAGTTCCGATGGCTACTTCGACGTCTTCCCGCCCGTGAGCCGGCGACCCAACGACAAGCCCGCCTACCGCGGAGTCGTCGCTGAGTTGGGGGCCGCGCTCCGAGGTTACGACGACAAGCTGTCCGTCCGTCCCGACTCGGTCGCTCTCGACGCCGCTGTGGCGGTGTGGTCGAGGAACCACGGTGCCGCTGCGGTTCGCGGGGACCTTGGGCTGGGACGCAACGGCAGCACGGTCTAGAGCCGGGCCCGGGCGCCGCGTTGCGCCCGGAGAAGGAGCCCCCATGTTGATCAACCAGGTTCCCGGCGACGTGCCGGTCAACGTTCTCCACGACCAGGGGATCCCGAACATGCTGTCCGGCATGAGGTTGGCGCCGATTGGAGTGGTGTCGTCTCGTCAGTTCATGGTGTGGTCGCTTCTGCTGGCCATCTTCGTGCTCGCGGTCGCCGCCGCGGTGATCATCGCCAGGGCGAGCTCATAACCCACCCTGCGCCCAACGGAAATCGCACCTGACAGGAGCGCCCCATGACCGACAACGTCGAAACCACTGCGCCGAAGCCCGAAGCCGACCGCAGCAAGTCCTCCTACCGTTCAACTCCCGTTGCCACCGTCGACAACCGCCTGACAGGTGGGTCCGGAGTCCAGCGCAGCCATCTCCGCGATCGCAAGGCATGGCTCAAGAGCCGCACTCGTGCAGGACAGTCCTGGGCGCAGCGCAAGACCGCCAGCGTCACCTACTGCCCGGCCAAGACGCGGTAGGTTTGGAGGGATCTCGATGTCCAGTCGTGGCAAGGCGGCCGGAGCCGCTCCTCGCGCTTCTGGCGGTCGTCCTGCGGCGCGGGTGCTCAGGGCCGAAGATGAGCGCCTGAACGACGATATCAACGCGGTCTTGCGGGACGCCGCCGAGCAGCTGGAAGTCAGGACCCGGGCTGAGGCGGCCGAGGATACGGCCGCTGCCAGGCGGCAGTTCGATGCCGTCGTGGCGCTGGCTCGCGCGCGGCCGAGCAAGCCTCGCCACTGAAGTATCGCAACAGCCGGCTCAGGGGCCGGGACATTTGTGCCGGAGCTTGGCGGTCTGGGCAGTCCCCGCCACTATCCGCTCAGGTAGGGTCCGCTCTCTCAGGGCGAAGACCCGAAGCCCAGAGCGAGGACCCTCATGACTCTCCTGCGTCCCGTCTTTGTGCGGATTTCGTCCGCCCTCATCCTGAGCGTCGTAGTGGCCGCCTGCGGAGCAGCCGGTGCGACGACACCACCCGCAAGCACGCCAGGTGCCGCTACCCCAGCCGCTGCCGCGGCCACCCCGGTCGCTGCCTCGGTGGCCCCGACCGTTGCCGCCTCGGTGGCCCCGACCGTTGCCGCCTCGACGGCACCGAGCGTCGCCGCCTCGACGGCACCGAGCGTCGCCGCCGGAGGCCTCCCCGATTGCTCCGGAGGCCAGATCGGGCGCAAAGCGTTCACCATGTCCGGGTTCGAGGCCCAGCGCTATTGCGGTCCGGCGACCGCGTCGGTGACCTTGGGCGGGGCGACCACCCAGTTCTCGAGCGGCTGGTGCGAGACGAACGCCGCCGGCTTCTCGGTCAGCATCGGCACGCAGCTCTTCGGGAGTCCGGATGTCTCCCAGGAGCCGGACCTGTTTCTCGTTCTCGTGGATCCCACGACCGGGGACGGACCGATCAGCGGTGTGGCCAATCATCACGGCTTCCTACTCGTCACGCCTCCTCTGACGTTCGGACCCGGGAAGAAGAGCGGAACCTTCTCGGGCACGGCCGAGGTCGGCGGTGCCATCTCGGGCAGCTTCACCTGCAACAACTGAGCGAATGAAACGAAGAGCGGCCCCTTCTCCGGGCCGCACTTCCTGCTCGGGCAAGCCGGTTCGTCCGTAGGCCTACGCACATCGCCGCGCCTGTCGCCGCCCGGGCGGCAGGCACCGCCGGTTCAAACGGGCTCGTCAGGCTCCCCCAGGCGTAGCCGCGTCCATGCCGCGCCCAGCAGGACCACCTGGAAGGCGAAGGAGAGCCAGACCAGGGCCGCGAAGACGGCTGCGAAGCCTCCGAAGACCGACAGCGCGCCCGGGAGGCGCGGCGCGAGGAAGACAAAGAACTCGGTCATCACGGTCAAGAGCAACCCGGCCACCAGGGCCGGCAGGCGGAGAGCGCGCAGAGGCACGTGCGTGTTCGGCACGACGCGATAGAGCACGCCGACGGCGGTCACGACCACCGCCGCGGTAATCAGGGGGAAGCCCACGGCCGACATAGCCCTGACGGCGTCTCCTTCGGCCCCGGTTGGGATTGCCGTTCCCACCACCGCCTGGACCGCCGAGATGCCGATCCCCGAGATCAGCCCGCCGACGAGGAGCAGGACCGAGGCGAGGCCGCGGAGAATCCGATCGAGCCCGCCTCGTGCGGGAGCGCGGGCAAAGATCCGGGCCAGCGCCCGGTCCAGCGACCCGTAGAACTGGCTGGTGCCCCAGGCCATGCCCGCCAGGCCCACGATCGAGAAGGCGCCCGCGTGGGCCGCGGCATCCGCCAGTCCGTCCTTCGCGATCGGCGCCAGGGGGGCCAGCTGCCCGGTGAATCCCTCGACAAGGCGCTGCCGGTCGGCATCGGCCGGCACGAGATAGCCCAGGACGCCGACGCCGAAAAGGAGCCCGGTCAGGCCGGCGAACAGGGCGCCGTACGCCAGCCCCGCCGCCAGCAGGCCGCCACCTGCGTCGTCGTACACGCGAAGGATCGCCCGGAGACGGACGACCGGAGGGAAGGCGAGGACCGAGCCGATCAGGCGGCGGATCGGTGCCGGCCAGGACGGGCGTTCGGGCGCGATCTCGTCTGTCATGGCTCGGACTCTGGCGGTTGTCGGCGGACCGCGTCAAGACGGAACTCCGGCGTGCGTCCAGCGAGGCTCGGGGTTAGCGATGGCGACGGTTCGCGACCCAGCGTGGCGGCCCATATCATCGACCTGGGCGCGCGAGGCCACCCGGGCTCGCTCCCGCGCCCGGGCCCGTCGTGCCAACTCATGTGCGAGCCGCCGCCGCAGGTAGACTTGGCGCATGAGCTGGTACCGGCTGAGGCAAGTCGAAGCGCCGTGGGGCGAGCACGGTCGAATGCTCGTTTCGGGGATCTCGAGACGCGCCGATGACGGCGTTCTCGAGGTGGAGCGGGCCGGACCTTTCGTTCTGCCGATCGACCCGCTGTGGCTCGGCGACATCCCCGTGGTCACGGACTCGTTCCGGCGGTCCATCGAGAAGTCCAAGCTCCGGGGAGCCTGCTTCCGAGAGGTTCGGAAGGTCAGGATCGTCCTCGTCGATTGGCAGGCCTGGGACCGCAACGCCGAACTCCCGGACGAGCTGCCGCCGGAGGGCAAGCCCGAGAACTACATCCTCAGCCGCAAGCACGACCCGGCTCTAGCCGAGCAGATCGGGCCGCTGTGGGAGATGTACGCGGAAGGGGCGCTCGGAGAGACGCGCGCCGATTTCGCTCGAGCGCCCGGCTATCACCAGCTCTCCGGGTCGGGTGTCGTTGTCTCCGAGCGCGCCCGAAAGTGGCTCGCCGCCCATGCGGCCGAATGGGTCCGAACAGAGCGCATCGACTCCAGGCCGGGCCTTCACCGACGACTCCTGTCCCGGCTGCTCAGCTCCGATCCGGGCCGCCGCGGCTGAGCCCGTCGCTGAGGAGGCGGAACCGGAAGGGGGCAACCCGCGTCCCGGGAGCGTGAGCAGGAGATCAGGAGAATAGCAACGTGCTGGATCGCATCCGAACGATGGCCTCGTCGCGATGGCCGACGGCGCTCCTGCTGGTGGCCGCCATCGTGGCCGTGGTCCTCGTCGGCATTGGGCAGCGGGCCGGGCAGACCCCTGGCCCCTCCGGGCAGACGGCGAGCCCCTCCGGGCAGACGGCGAGCCCCTCCGATCGGGGCTCCGACCCGATCCCGGCCGGCCCAATCAGCTATGTGGTCGGCACCGTCACAGCCGGGCCTGTCTGCCCGGTCGAACGGAACCCGCCGGACCCCTCGTGCGCACCGCGACTCGTTGCCGGTGCGGTGATCACCGCCAGTTTCGCAGGGCAAGGCGAAGTGGCGCGGGCCACCACCGCTCCGGACGGCAGCTACCGCATCCTCATCCACGGCTACGGCACTTACACGCTGACGGCGCTGCCGGTCCGGAGCTTGATGAACGCACCTGCACCGGTCGCGGTGACGCTGGACCCGATGGAGACCAGGCGCGTCGACTTCGAGTACGACACCGGCATCCGCTGACCGGCCTCGTGGCGGCCGGATTCGGCGCTCGAGTGAGACGGGGCGCTGCCGGTTTCACCTGGCGATAGCGGCTCCCTGCCCGGGTCCGGTGCGGCCGGCCTGTGCCTACCCTGCATTCAGGTAGGCGTCCGCAGATCGAGCCTCGGACTGTCGCAGATCGAGCCTCGGACTGTCGATTCCGACGCTGCGCGGTCGTCGTTCCAGTGAAGAGTGGCTGCCGCCCACCATCGTTCCGTCCGGAGGCGTCCCATGCGCTACATGCTCCTCATCTACAGCGAAGAAGCTCAGCCAGACGCCGCGCCCGGCGCTACACCCGAGATACCGCCCGCGTGGCTCGAATACACCGACTGGCTGCTCAAGAAGGGATACCACTCCGCCGGTGAGCAGCTGGCCGGGTCCTCCGCCGCGACGACCGTCCGCGTTCGGGACGGCAACCGTCTCGTGACCGACGGTCCCTTCACCGAGACGAAGGAAGTGCTCGGCGGCTACTACCTCCTCGACTGCGACAGCCTCGACGAGGCCCTGGAGGCCGCGGCTCGCTGCCCGGGCGCTCTCTACGGTTCGATCGAGGTCCGGCCGATCATCGGGATGGCTATGCCCGGATGACAGAGCTCGACCCGGCGCCCCAGTCATCGGTCGAGCGATCCGCGTCCGAGCGGCCGGTGCCCCAGCCCGGACCGCCCAGCCGGGGCGCCGATACCAACGAGGCCGTCGAGCGCGCGTACCGCGACGCCTACGGAAGCGTCCTGGCAACCCTGATCCGCTTCCTCGGCGGGGATTTCGATGCCGCGGAGGAGGCGCTCGCCGACGTCTTCGCGACGGCTCTCGAGACCTGGCCGCGTGACGGCATCCCGGCGTCGCCCGCCGCATGGCTCACGACCGCCGCCCGCAATCGTGCCCTCGACGCGATTCGGCGCGACCGCCGGCAAGCGGACAAGCTCGCGGTGCTCCAGCAGGAACTGGCGGTCACGGAGGTAGCCCCTATGCACCTCGGAACCGAGGGCGGACTCGAAGACGACCGCCTCCGCCTCATCTTCACCTGCTGCCACCCCGCGTTGCCGCTCGACGCAAGAGTCGCGCTGACGCTCCGAACCCTCGGCGGACTGACCACGCCCGAGATCGCCCGAGCGTTCCTCGTTCCGGAGGCAACGCTCGCCCAACGTCTCGTTCGAGCCAAGCGCAAGATTCGCCAGGCGGGAATCCCTTACCGCGTGCCGCGGGCCGAGGAATTGCCGGAGCGGCTGGACAGCGTCCTTGCGACGCTGTACCTGGTCTTCAACGAGGGCTATCTGGCGAGCGCCGGCGCGACGGCCGTCAGGCACGAGCTGTGCACGGAAGCCATCCGGCTGGCCGCGATCGTGGCCGACCTGCTGCCGGATCGGCCCGAGACCCACGGGCTGCTGGCCCTCCTCCTTCTCCAGGACTCGCGGCGCGAAGCACGCCTTGGTGCCGACGGCTCGATCGCGCTGCTCGAGGAACAGGACCGGAGCCGATGGGACCGCGCGGAGATCGCCCGCGGACAAGAAGCGTTGGATCGCGGCTTCGCGGCGGCAGCGCGGCTGTCGCATGCTTCGGTCGGGCGGTACCTGCTCCAGGCGTCGATTGCCGCCGAGCACGCCCGCACCGCGGACGGCCGATCGACCGACTGGCGAGCGATAGCGACGCTGTACGAGGCACTCTCCCGGATCGACCCCTCGCCTATCATCGAGCTGAACCGCGCCGTGGCGATCGCCCAGGCGGATGGTCCCGCGGCCGGCCTGAGTCTCCTGGACGACCTAGCGGCCCGGGGCCAGCTGGACGGCTACCACCTCCTGCCCGCTGCGCGCGCGGATCTCCTGCGGCGGCTGGGACGCCTCCCGGAAGCGGCCGCGGAGTACGAGCGGGCCCTGGCCATCTGCGACAACGACGCGGAACGCCGCTTCCTGCAGCGACGCCTGGCGGAGACTCGGAGCTAAGCTCGACCCGATGCCAACTCAATCCCCCGCCAACCTGCGGGCATTCGTCCGGCGGCATACCCGACTCACGCCGGTGCCGGGCCTGCCCGGACTGCGGCTCCAGCTCGCCGACGACGTGATGGTGGTCATGCAGCTTGCGGGCACCGAATTGGGCCAGCCGGATCCGGCCCTGCCGTTCTGGGCCTTCGCCTGGGCCGGCGGACTTGCCGTCTCCCAGTACCTGGTCGACCATCCCGAGGAAGTGGCCGGCCGGCGAGTGCTGGACGTCGCCTCCGGTTCGGGCCTGTGTGCCGTGGTCGCGATGAGGTTGGGCGCCGCCTCCGTGCACGCCGTCGACATCGACCCCTTCTCGCAGGCGGCGGTAGCTCTCAACGCCCGCGCCAACGGCGTTCGTGTCGGCTTCAGCAGGCAGGATCTCCTCGGTGCCCCTCCGCCACCGTGCGACGTCATCCTTGCCGGCGACGTCTGCTACGAGGAAACCATGGCCGGCCGAATGCTCGAATGGCTCCGGCTGGCGGCGCGCGGCGGCACGCGCGTGCTCCTCGGCGATCCGGGCAGGGCCTACCTGCCTGCGGGTCTCGAGCGCCTGGCCTCATACCGCGTCCGGACCAGCCGGGAACTGGAGGACGCGGAGACCAAGGAATCCGCCGTGTTCACGTTTGCCGAGCCTTAGCTCCCACCGTCCGCGGTCGTGCCGTCTGGCGGTATCGGGCTTCCCGGCGCGGTCCGATGAGGCCAGTCTCTGCACTCAGACCACATTCCGGCACGCCGCCGGCACCTCCCGGAGGAACTCGATGTCGAAGATCACACCGTGTCTATGGTTCGACGGCAATGCGGAAGAGGCGGCCAACTTCTACGTCTCGCTGCTGCCCGGGAGCCGGGTCGACAATGTAATGCGCTCCCCCGCGGACAACCCGAGCACACCGGCTGGGGCGGTGCTCCTGGTTGACTTCACGCTCGCCGGTCAGTCGTTCAAGGGCCTCAATGGCGGTCCCGAGTTCCCATTCACCGAGGCGGTCTCGTTCTTCGTCGATTGCGAAGATCAGGCCGAGGTGGACCGCCTGTGGGACGCGCTGATCGAGAAGGGCGGATCGCCGGGGCAGTGCGGGTGGCTGAGGGATCGGTACGGCGTCTCGTGGCAGATCGTCCCTCGCCAGCTCGGCGAGATCCTCGGCGACCCGGACACGGAGCGGGCCGGCCGCGCCATGGAGGCGATGCTGAAGATGAGCAAGATCGACGTCGCGGCGCTGCGCCGCGCGTTCGAGGGCTAGCCGGATCCGAGAATCGGCTCGGGCGGAGTCCCGCGTGCGCGTTCGTCCGCCCGAGCCAGAGCCGCGTGACTACATGAGGCCGACGACGTGGCCCTCCGGGTCCGCGAAGAGCGCGATCGTCGTTTCGGGGGCGACCTGGGTGAGCGGCATGATCACCTTCCCGCCCAGCTTCTCGACCTTCGCGAGCGTCCCCTTCGGGTCGTCCGAGTGCACGTAGAAGGTCACGTGCCCTGCGCCGCCGTCCTGGCTCTTGCCGATGCCGGCGGTGAGCCCGCTGGCCTCGCGGTACATCCCGTAGCCATCGGGGTTGTTGGTGTCGAGCCCCCAGCCGAACGCGTCCGCGTAGAACTTCTGGAGCTTGGCGCGGTCGCGGCCCACTACCTCGACGTGGATCACATGAGTTGCCATCTGTCGATCTCCTCGCTTGGACTTGAGTCTCGAACGACCTCCTGCTGGGTCGTCCTGCTCAACCGACGTGCCGGTCCCACGCGTATCGACAAGCGCGGCCTGCGAATTCACTCCCAGCCGCCACTGACCCGCCTGCCGCGACGAGGGCATGCCGCGCGTGAGGCAAGCCGCCGGTACCATTGGCGCGCTGGTGCCGCGGGTCGAGGGCAGCGGCAGGGGAATAAGGACAGTGGCAGCGAAGCGTCAACTCGCGCTCCTCACGGTCTTCCTTCTGGCTGCGGCCATGGTCGCGGCCGGCTGCTCAGAGGCGGATGATGCCTCCGGTTATGTGACCGTCAGCCGGGACGGCGGCTCGGTCGTCCTGACCATTTCGGCCCAGGGGCGTTCCGACGTGAAGGCCCAGTTCACGCCAGAGGGCACGCCGGCGGTTCGCTTCTCGTCGTTCGAATCGTCGGCGCAGGGCATTTCGGACATGTACATGTACGGACTCGCGCCGGCTGCTGCCGCGAGCGTCGAGACCATTCCGGCGGGCACGGCCAAGTTCGAGCCGGACCGCACGTTCCTGGCGGTAATTCCGAACCAGGGGCAGGCGCCTCCACAGAGCATCCACTGGCGCTTCCTGGCAAGCGATGGCACCTTGCTGGCGGAGGGCGACGGCCCGAACAACTAGGGCGCCAGGGAACTCCGAGGTCCGAGCTGCGACGCGGCGGCCCGGGCCTGCCGTCCTGGCAATGGCCGAACGCCGGGCTTAGCGGTCGCCGCTCTCCGAAGGGTCGGGAGCCGAGGTGGTCCCGGTCGTGGGGGAATCCGAGCCGTTGTCCTCGGCCAGGAGCCGGTAGAGCGACCGGCGCGCCTCGACGAGCACGGCTCGCGCCCGCTCGATCGTCTGAGGGTTGCCGACGTGCGCGACCTGCGACGCCGCCGCTGCGAGCGGCTGCATCATGCCCATCAGGTCGACGGCATCGGATGCGCCGGGCATCTCCCACGGCGCCGGGCTCTTGGCGGAGCGTGCGGCGGCTGCCTTGCCGTCCTCCGTCAGGGAGTACACGTTGCGCCCGTCGCGTTGCTCGCCCTTGACGAGGCCCTCGTCCTCGAGCTGCTGGAGGGTGGGGTAGACGGACCCGGCGCTCGGCCGCCACATGCCGCCGCTGCGCTCGCCGAGCTGCCCGATGATCTGGTAGCCGTGCATCGGCTCTTCGGCGAGCAGCGCCAGGATTGCCGTCCTCACGTCGCCGCGGCGGACCATTGGGCCCCGGCCCATGCCACGTTCGTGGCCGTGCCCGAACCATCCGCGGCCGATGCCGCGCCACTGGCCATGACCGTGGCCGCCACCGAAGTCCTGAGGCCCCGGCCCGGACCGCGGACCAGAATCCTCGTCATGGCCGCGGTACTGCCGGGGGCGGTGGCCATGGGTCATGCGGATCTCCTCAGGCTGCCCGTGGGACATCCGGCCCTGCCGGCCCCGACCTTGCTGTTGCTGAAACACGCTGGTTTCTCCCTGTATTGCAGTGCGCTATGTTTGCGCCCGATCACGATATATCGCGATGCACAGGCTTGTCAACCCTGAGCTGGGGCCCGACATGGTTGGAATGTTGCCGGTCTCGAAACGCGCTCCCGCTAGGCGGGCGGGTCGGCGGTCCACCGGAGGATGTCGCCCGGCTGGCAATCGAGCACCCGGCAGATCGAGTCCAGGGTGGTGAACCGGATGGCTCGGGCGCGCCCGTTCTTCAAAACGGCGACGTTTGCCGGGGTGATGCCGACGGCGTCGGCAAAGTCGCCCACGGACATCTTGCGTCGGGCGAGCATGACGTCGAGCTCGACGATGAGGGCCATCAGACCACCCCGTCGAGCTCGGCGCGGTCGGCGATCGCCGACTCGAGCAGGCCTCGCATGACGACCATGAGGAGCACGAACGCCAGCCCGCCGGCGACGCAGGCGGCCAGGAAATAGACCGTTGGTCCGCCGCCGCCGGGGACGAAGCTGAGCATGTGGATCAAGACGCCTGCGCTCAGAACCGTGGCAACCGCCGCGCAGGCCGTGATGAGGTCGACCCAGCGCAGGGCGCGGCGGGTGAAGATGACCCCGCCGTCGACCATGGACAGCAGCCGCCAGACGGCGAGCAGCGCCACCTGACCGCATCCGATGAAGAGGATGGCGGCCACCGAGTATGGGACGACGAGGTAGGCGACTTCGGGGAAGATCCTCCCTTCCTCGGCCGCGAGCATGGGCAGGCCTATCTGCACGAGCACGGTTCCGAGGAGGGGGACGACAAGAGCGACGCGGAGAAGCCGGCTGGCGAGCTTGTTCATCTATCGAGTGTCGATTGCTTTCGCTCGACTGTCAATAGGTCAGCCGGCATCCGGCGGCTTCACAAGGCGGTGCGCCCGATCACCAGTAGGCAAACCCGTCCGCGCGGCGGAAATGGAAAAGCGGCGCGGGCGATCTGCGCGGTGTGTGGTTTCTGCGCAATACCAGTGGAGGGAGTGCTATGCGTGGAGCGGAGCCGAGCCATCGCGTCCGAGCCGCTCCCGAGAGGCGCCGGGGAGGACTGGCGGGTCCGAATCATCCCGGCCCGAGCGTGGAACGGTAGATTCTGGCGGGCGGGCCGTCGGTTGGAGGCGGCCCAGGTGCCGTGTTGAGCGGGCGCGGGGAGGCTGGAGCGACTTAGTACTCCGTCCACTGGTGTTGCGCAGTTTTGGCGTGGCGACGGGGGAGCGGCCGCGTGGCGACGGGGGAGCGGCGGCGTGGCGACGGGGGAGCGGCGGCGTGGCGCGTGGGGAGCGGCCGCGCGGCGGAAATGGAAAAGCGGCGCGCCCTTCAGCATTCCTTGAGCAGAAGGTGGTCTAGTGAGCGCAAACTGGGCCCCAAAGCGGGTCCTTCTATCCCGGCGCAACCGCCGGCGGGCGGCATGATCCGCTCGAGGCCGGCAGTGACTTGAGGTTGAAAACGATGACTCCGAAATCGCGCTGGCTCGCCTACGTGCTCGCCGGCGCTCTGGTCATGGTGAGCGTGGCTGCGGTGGCCTACGCCATAGGCGTGTCGAATCGCAGCAACAACGCGGCCCCGGCAGCCCAGTCCACGTCCATCCCGGCCAACCCCGGGATGGGGCAGGGCGGGATGGGGCAGGGCGGGATGGGGCAGGGCGGCTTCGGGCAGGGCGGCAATCGCGGCCAGGTCGCGCCGACGGCATCCGGAACGGTCACGGCTGTCGGCTCGAGCTCGGTGACGATCAGCCAGCAAAGCGGCTCGACGCGAACGCTGACCCTGACCGGCTCCACGACATACACGATGGGCGGCGCCACGGTCTCCCAGAGCTCCCTGGTGGTGGGCGCGCGAATCACCGCCCGGGGAACCGTTGACTCGTCCGGCAACTTCACCGCGACGGCCGTGACCATCCAGCTTTCCGCCGTCTCGGGCACGGTCGCCAGCAAGACCTCCAGCACGATCGTGGTCACGACCGCCGCCGGCAAGACGGTCACTGTCAACGTCTCGTCCTCGACCAAGTACTCCGTGCAAGGCGTCTCGTCGGCGACCCTGGACAGCGTCGCGGTGGGCTACGGCATCCAGGCCCAGGGAACGCTCAACGCCGACGGTTCTCTCACGGCCACGGTGATCCAGGCGGGCCCGAACGTCCGCCAGCGCGTTCCGAGCTTCGGCGGTGGCGGCGGCTTCCCGGGCTTCGGCGGTGGCCAAGCGTCGCCCATGCCCTCCGCCTCGCCTTCGGGCTCGAACCTATAGGCGGCCGTTCAATCGATGGGTCGGTCGCGGCTCCCTCAGGGTCGCGGCCGACTCGCCATCCCCCGCGGTGAGAGAATCGGGGAGTGAAGGCAAAGCTGGTTTCGTTCGGGCACCTCGAGATCGACGGCGAGACGTACCGTAAGGACGTGGTCGTGGACGGCGGCAAGATCCGCAAGCGCGACAAGGGGCCGTCCAAGGAGCGCTACGCCAAGAAGTGGGGCCACACGCCGCTAACCGCGGCCGAGGAGATCCCGTGGGGCGGCAAGCGGCTGATCATCGGGACGGGCGCGCACGGCGACCTGCCCATCTGGCCCGACGTCCGCGAGGAAGCGGCCCGGCGGGGGATCGAGATCGAGGCGCTGCCGACTGAAGAAGCCTGCAAGCTCGTGAAGGACCTGGACGCGGACGAGGTCTACGCGATCTTCCACGTTACCTGCTGAGGGCGAGTTGGCCGTGGTTCGCCGCTTCCTTCTGACCTGAACGGGATCACGGCCGACGACCACAATGAGAGTGTGCCGCTCGCCGTGTCACGGCGCGCAGACGCCCAAGGAGAACCTTTCGTGGTCGCCGAAGAACAGAACCCCCTCGTTCGATGCGAGGTCGCCAACCAGGTCGCCTGGATCACCCTCGATAGCCCGCCCGTCAACGCCCTGAGCATCCATCTCATTGACGACCTGGCCGAGGCGCTCCACTCCGCCCAGCCGCCGGAGGTTCGAGCCGTCGTCATTCGGGCCGTGCCGGGCTCGACGGTCTTCTCGGCCGGCCACGACGTGCGCGAACTGCCGGTCAACGGCCGCGATCCGCTGACTTACAACGATCCGCTGCGGAAAGTCATCCGCCAGATCGAGGCGCACCCTTGCCCGGTGGTCGCGATGGTGGAGGGTTCGGTCTGGGGCGGCGCCTGCGAGGTCGTCTTCTCCTGCGACCTCGTCGTCTCCTCCAGCGAATCGACTTTCGCGCTCACGCCGTCGCGCCTGGGGGTCCCGTACAACATGAGCGGGATCCTGAACATCCTCAAGGTCGCCGACATGCATCTGGTCAAGGAGATGCTGTTCACGGCCCGGTCCGTCAGCGCGGCCCACCTCGGCCGCTCCGGAGTGATCAACTCGGTCGTTCCCCCGGCCGAGCTGGGGGACGTCGTCGCGTCGATGACGGCGTCGATAGTCGCCACTTCGCCGCTGGTGAACCGCATCCTCAAAGAGGAGCTGCGGGTCCTCTCGAATGCCCACCCGCTTACGCCAGAAGCCTACGAGCGCATCCAGGCCCTCCGCCGCGAGGCCTACGACTCGGACGACTACCAGGAAGGGATCCAGGCCTTCAAGGAGAAGCGGCCTCCGGTCTTCCGCGGCAGCTGACTTCGACCTTCCAGGCGAACGAGACGAGGAATTCAGGCCCGGGCCGCATCGCCGAGCACGGCGCCAACAAGGCGATCGACAACCCCTTCGACGCGCTCTGGTGGGGCGTCGTCACCCTGACCACCGTCGGCTACGGCGACGTCACCCCGGTCACCACCGAGGGCCGCACCACCGCCATTGCCCTGATTCTTCTGGGCATCGGCCTCTTCGGTCGATCACCGCCACGGTCAGTCCAATACCCAGATCGATCGTGCCATCACTCATCCACGTCGCTGAACACGCTGTCTGCTGGCACTGCTTCGTTGGCACGTGGCAGGTATCGCCAATCGTCGTCAAAGTCGGGCTCTCGCTCTTCCGGGTAGTCCTCCTCGAGCTGTCTCTGAACGTCATCCAGGGCGGCGATAGCCGTATCCACGCTCTGGCACTCTTGATCATCGGCCTCTAGAAGATCCCTCAGCTCGACCAAAGTAGCCCGAGTATTCGAGAGATACTCATCCGGCGCGGGGTCGCCCGACGCATCGTAGTTGTCGCGAAGCCAATCTACGTGGGAGTCCAGCGTCGGTAGGAGGTCCTCGGATATTCGTCTCCTAAGCTCAACGAGGTCGTCCGGCATTACCAGAAGCCATCCACCGCGGTCGTTGAGGATCGTGCCGTCGAGTTCCTCAGCCAGCCGGGCTGCCAGCGCGGAGACCAGTGTGTGTCTGAGGGCGTCTGGGAGAAGCCCCGCGAGGTGGAGCCGCACGGCCAGCGGCACCTTCTGACCCTGGGCAATCTCGTTCACGATGCTTGGGTCGTGGCCCATGTAGAGGCGCAGAAATTCATCGTTGCACCGTGATGTCACGTATGACTCGACATCTTCCTGCCTCACGTCCTTCGACGCGCCTACCAGTCGCTGCATAACGGTCAAGAAGTACCGATCAGGGATGACGAGAGCTCCGCGGAGGTGCACATCGCCGCATGTGGTCTCCCGCATAAGAGCCGTTAGGGGAGCCCCCGAGAGGTAGACAAGGAGAAGCTCGCGGTCGCCTGCTATGACTCGGGAGTAGGCATCAGAAATGGAGGGGTGCTTGAAGACCCAGCGGGTGGCGCGAGCCCCGCCGCTATCCACCTCGACTGTCGTAACGAGGCTTCCTCGGAGCGAGTTGAGGCCCCGCAACACGCCTGCCGGGGTCGAACCAAGAAGAACGAGTGCCTCTCTCTGCTCGTCCTCGAGCACCAGAGGTGATGGGAGGTAGCCCCGCGACATGAAGATCAACGCGATGGCCGCGCGATCATCCGGAGGCAGCGCCCTTATGACATCGATGTGGTGTCGTATTGGATTGCTAAAGAAAGCGACGACGCTTGGCCGTGCCAGGAGCAGCTTCTCCGTGAATCGGGGGTTGGAGAACTGGCGGACCACTTCGGGAAGGAAGATTTGGACGCCGCAGATCTCGTCCAGGAACGGTTTCACATCTCGTCGGAATTCTCTGGTCTGGCCGCCGGTCTTGAGGTGGTTGTACAAGATCTGCTCTCGATCAGCCAGAGTGAGATCGTGAACGTCAACGACCACCTGGTGATCCTCGAGTGCGGTCAGGTCTCGAAGCTTGAGATCCTGTTGCGCGTCGCTCCAGATGTAGTCACGGCTCGTCAACACGAATTTGGCGCCGCGGCGCAACGCGACGGCAATTTGCGGAAGGGCGCGGTTCCATTCATCCACCAGGTAGGCTTGGTATTGGGTTGTCCCGAACGCGTCATCTATCCAGAAGAACTGGTTGGCCCGATTCGGATTCCAGTGCCTGGCAAACTCGGTCGGAGAGTCTGTCTTGATGGTGGCGCAGCCCCAGTTGTCGCCCGCAGCCATGGCCAGTGCGGACGCGATCATTGTCTTGCCCACCCCGGGTGCGCCCAGGAGCAATACGAATGCGTGCTCGGATAGCGCTTGGATAGCCTCACCGTAGGGCTTCGTGACAACGAACCGCCGAAGGTCCTCCTGCATCCCTCCGAGAAGTGCTCGGGCCTGATCGTATGCGCGGTCATCAAGAACCTCGGAAAGATCGCCTAGTCCGTAGACTCGCGGAACCAGCGCCCGCAGGTTTGGTCTCTCACGGAGGTAGGCATCGATCTGATCGCCATCGAGCAGGACGAACCAGCGCGCTCCTGCCGTCAGGACCTTGTCGCGGATCGCGGCAGAGACTTCGCCGGACACCGCACTGTTCGTCATCAGGACGTAGACATCACACAAACCACGCCGCACGAGACGCCGGATCTTAGGCAGCTCGGGGTTGATGATCTTGGGCGACAGTCTGGGTTTCTGGGCAGCGAATTTGCACTGAACAACGAACTCGCCTTCGAAGGCCTCGCTACTGGTCTTCTCCCACCGGCCAGAAAACGCAGCGTCCCGACCCCCGTCCTTGTTCGCCGGGAAGACCGTTACCGTCTGGCCAAGGACTTCACGAAGGACCGTTCCACATAGGTCCTGAAACCCTTTCCAGCCAAGGGACGATAGGTCGAACGTTATGTTGGACGGTGGCTGGATGACATGTTGGGTCTTGGCCGTCGTGGGCGCGGATCGAGGACGGGCCGGTCGTCGCACCCTCCCATGGGCGAGTCCTGGCGAACGAGGATCAGCTGCAGCCACTCGTGCTTCCGCAGTTGAGGCACTTGTAGCAGCTGCCGTTGCGGACCATGATCGAGCCGCATTCGGCGCAGGAGGGGGCGTCCGCCTGGGCGCTGAAGGTGACCTGGGCCTTGCCGATGCCGAGGTTGCCCAGGGCGGCGCGGAGGCCGGCGGAGCCGTTGCTCTTCCCGTTGCCGTTGCCACTTACGGGCGTGGCGAGGGAGCGGGGAGGGTCGAGGGGCCGCTCACTGGCGGGCGTCGTGGCCGGTGGCTCGGTACCTGGAGCTGCCACTAGAGTCGCGGGTGAGGAGGCGGCCGGGGCGGCAGCACCGGTCTCCGACGAACCCGCATTACCTCCACTCCCCGGTGAAGCCGGCCCGGCGGCGCCGGATGCACCGCTTCCTGAGGTCCCGGCGCCACCAGAATCTGCGGAGGAGGCCCCACCGAGACCCAGGTTGAGAGGCTGCACCGACGATTCGCCGGTCGACGTCCGGTCGACTAGACCAAGCGTGGCTCGGTCTTCCGGCGGCAGGAACCGCGATCCCATCCAGCGGAAGATGTAGTCGATGATCGACTTGGCGATCGGGATCTCCGGGTTGGCGGTGAAGCCGGACGGCTCGAACCGNNGACGTGGGCGAACTTGTGGACCAGATCGTGCAGCGGCACCCCGTACTGCAGGGCGACGCTGACCATGGTCGCGAAGCTGTCCATCAGGCCCGAGATCGTGGAGCCTTCCTTGGCCATCTTGAGGAACATCTCGCCCGGCTGGCCGTCGTCGTAGAGGCCCACGGTGATGTAGCCCTCGTGGCCGGCGATGTCGAACTTGTGCGTGATGGCGTTGCGCTCGATGGGGAGGCGGCGCCGGTACGGCTTCGGCTCGGCCATGACGATCGGCGCGACGAGACCGGCCCCGACGAGCTCGGCCGCGGAGTCGGAGTCCTTCTTCTTGCCCGTGTTGAGCGGCTGTGAACGCTTGCTGTTGTCGCGGTAGATCGCGATCGCCTTGAGGCCCATCTTCCAGCCCTCGAGGTAGACCGTCTCGATCTCCTGAGGGGTGGCAGCCTCCGGCATGTTGACGGTCTTGCTGATCGCGCCCGAGAGGAAGGGCTGGACCGCCGACATCATGCGGAGGTGGCCCAGGTAGTGGATGGAGCGCGTGCCGTTCATCGGCTTGAAGGCGCAGTCGAAGACCGAAAGGTGCTCGGGCTTCAGCTCGGGCGCGCCCTCGATCGTCTCGCGCTCGTTGATGTAGGCGACGATGGCATCGACCTGCGCGGCCGTGTAGCCGAGCTTGCGCAGGGCGGCCGGGACGGTCTGGTTGACGATCTTGAGGAAGCCTTCGCCGACGAGCTTCTTGTACTTGACCAGGGCGATGTCCGGCTCGATGCCNNATCCATCATGAAAGCGATGGTGCCGGTGGGGGCGAGCAGGGTGGTCTGGGCGTTGCGGAAGCCGTGGGCCTTGCCCAGGGCCAGGGTCTCGTCCCAGATGTCGCGCGAGGCGCGGTGCATATCCGACGGGACGCTCTGCTTGTCGGGGATGCCGTGGGCGGCGTCGCGATGCTTCTCGATGACGCGCAGGAACGGCTCCTCGTTCTTGCGGTATTCGGCGAACGGGCCGCCGTGGTCGCGGGCGANNGCGTTGTCGACCAGGATCTCCTGGGCGGTGATGGTCAGGCGGCTGGCGTACCGGAACGCCTCGACGTCGAACTCGCCGTCATCGCGCACGAACTTCATCAGGTTGAGCGACGCGAGGTTGCAGCTGGTGTCGTCGAGGAAGCTGAACTCGGAGCACGGGTTGGTGGCGTGCTGGCGGTCCGAGTTGGCGACCGGGTTCCAGTCGTTGATGGTGGTGTCGTACTGGATGCCGGGGTCGCCGCAGACCCAGGCCGCTTCGGCCATCTCGTGGAAGAGGTCGTGGGCGCGGAAGGTGTCCATCGGAGCGCCGCCGCGGACGGCGTGGGTGGTCCAGGAGCCGTCCGCCTGGACCGCGCGCATGAAGTCGTCCGTCACGCGAACTGAGTGGTTGGCGTTCTGGAAGGCGACCGAACCGTAGGCCTCGCCGGTGAATGAGGGGTCGTAGCCGGCCTCGATCAGGGCCCAGGCCTTCTTCTCTTCG
>PMIP01000006.1 GCA_003158295.1 Chloroflexota bacterium
CGATGTCACCGGCTACTTCACGCCGTAGGCGGAACGGGAGATAGAGCCCGCGACCTAGATCCCGGGAAGGAGCGACGGAGGGTCGGTGTCGGGCTCGAACAACTCGATCGTCTGGCCGTCGACCAGGAAGACCCGCCGCCCGCCTCCGCCTACGGTCGCAAGGTGCCGAAGAAGACCTGCCACGCCAGGAGTGACTTGGCGAAGAGGCTGAAGAGCATGTAGGCCCGCTCGCCGTACAGGTAGTCGCGCCAGCGGCCGATCTTGCGGTACTGCAGGACCATGTTGATCGCGAAGACGTTGAAGAAGACGAAGAGCGTCACGAAGATCGCGATCACGAAGCCGGGGATCGGGGCTGAGTTGGGCTCGGTGGCCGAGATGACGATGGTCGCGAAGATCACCAGCCACGGAACGGCGCCGGCGATGCAGCCGAAGATGTAGTGGAGCCATTGGGGCCGGTCGCGGCCCTCGTTGGCGATCTCCATGCTCCAGCCGAACATGATCATGGCCGCGTTCGCGCCGAAGATGGCGATCAGCGTGCCCACTTCCTGGACCCCTGCCAGGGCCGCGATGACGACGATCATCACACTCGAGCTGAAGGCGTACTCGATCCAGCGGATCGGGTTCTGGCCGCGAGCCAGGTGGGCCTCGTACCAGCGCCGGGCGGGGAAGGCCATGCTGAAGTGGGCGATGGCGCTCATCAGGAAGAACAGCGCCACGGCCGGCCCGATCGGCATATCCCAGATGGAGCGCTGGGCGGTGACCAGGTGTTTGGTGGTTTCGTCGAAGTGGAGGTAGGTGCCCACGACCGGCGAGGTCACTACCGGGCTCTTCGCGAAAGACAGAGCCAGGATGGCGGCGGCCTGGACGAGGTGGAGTGCGGCCAGGATGGCGTTCCAGCGGAACAGGCTGGTCGATCGATCGGCGGGAATGGCGCGGGCCGGGGCGGCGACCGCGGCAGCGGGTGCGGACATCGTTGGCCTCCGGATCATGGAGTTGTGGCGGTTGGCCCTGGAGGTTGCGCCTCAACGATACGTCTCGGTGGCCACCTGTCCAGCCTCCCTCGACTCATTCCTTCAGGTGGGTCCCGCTGTCGCGAGCCGCGCCTGATAGACTCACGATTCCCCGGAGCGGACCGGCGAGTCGGACCGCACCGCGGCGAGGGTCGGTTGGCCAATTCCTAGAACGGCGAACGGGAGTCTGTGGTGGCGAGAGGTCGGCGACGACGCAAAGGCGGTATCTTGCGCTCTCTCCGCTGGCTCGCATTCGTGCCGGTCGCCGGCCGCGTTCCGATGTATGCGCGCCTCATCTGGGCGCTCGCGGCGGACGCTCGGGTTCCGGCCAGCCGCAAGGCGATCCTGGCGGGAGCGGCCGGCTACGTGCTGATCGGTCGAGATCTCATTCCGGACAACATCCCGATCCTGGGCGGCATCGACGACCTGGCGGTCGTCGTCCTGGCGGTCGAGCTCTTCCTGGACGGCATTCCGGACGAGATCCTCCAGGAGAAGATCGACGAGCTGGAGATCGATTTCGAAGCATTCCGGCGCGACATGGACCAGGTGCGCCGCCTCACCCCCGCCCCCGTACGCAAGATCATTCGCCGGCTGCCCGATGTGCTCGACGAGGCAGGCCGGCTCGTCAATCAGACCAAGATCGGACCGCGCGTCCGGTCGTGGATCACGGACACTCGGCCAGGCCGAGCCTAATAGGAGGAATCTTTCGCGTGAAGNNCGCGCCTGGCAGCACGACATCGCCAGCCGCGAGGAGAAGCGCAAGCGGGAGCGCGAGGACGCCGAGATCGCGGCTACGCGCATCGGCAGCACGACGCTCACCATGGGCGTGAAAGTGGGCGAGGGTGGCAAGCTCTACGGCTCGATCACGGCCAAGGAGATAGCGGAGGCCCTGGCCCGCCGCGGCATCACCGTGGATCGCCACAAGATCGAGCTGCCCGATCCGCTCAAGACGCTCGGTACCTACAAGGTCGCGGTCAAGCTGTACCCCGGCATGGCTCCCGAGGTCACGATCGTCGTCGAACCCAAAGGCTGAGCGTGCCCCGTGCGGACGATCGACTCGGACGGCCAGTCTGACGATTCTCCGCCCGCGCCCCGTCCCGTAGAGACCGACACCCCTGGGCGAGCGGACCGCCTGGGGGCTCGGCTGGCCGCCCTCCGCCGACCCGGGCTCTCCAATCCGGTCTGGGTCGACGCGGTCGTCCCGACCCTCCTGATCCACGCCGTCCTCCTGGTCTTCGCCATCGCCGCCGTCATCGTCTTCTACCCCAATGATCTCCAGGGGACGGACGGGCTCAGGATGTGGAACCACTGGGACGGCCCCCACTTCCTGGAGCTTGCCGCCCGCGGCTACTGGTCGGCTGATCCGGCTCGGATAGTCCTCTTCCCGCTCTACCCGTTGCTGATCGCGATCGTCTCCTGGGTCGTCTCGCCGCTCGTGGGGGCGATGGCTCTCGCGCTGGCATTCAGCCTGCTGGCGGCCGGCGGGCTATACCTGCTGGTCCAGCTCGACACCGACCGCGAGACCGCTCGCCTGTCGGTTATCGCGATGAACCTGTTTCCCACCGCGTTCGTGTTCATCGCCCCCTACTCCGAGTCGCTGTTCCTGGCCCTCGTGGTCTGGTCGTTCCTCTTCGCGCGGCGCGGGAACTGGGCCGGAGCGGGTCTCGCCGGAGCCCTGGCCGGGGCAACTCGCCTACAGGGCGCGTTCCTGATCCCCGCGCTGGCGGTCGAGTACCTCGTGCAGAAGCGCGTGCTGCAGACCCGGCGGCTCGACCTGGACGCGATCTGGATCGCCGTCGCCCTTCTGGGGCCGCTCTCCTACCTGGCGATCAACTGGGTGGTGTTCCACAACGCCCTGTATTTCGTCGAGGCCCAGCGCTTCTGGTTCCATGTCCAGAACGCCGCGCCGTGGGACTGGATGCCGGGCTTCGTGGACACTGCCCTCAACGGGACGATGAACGAGGGATGGTTAACCGTCTACATCGCCCCGCTGGTCGCCTTCGCGGTCCTGGCCGTGACCGCGATCTGGTGCTTCTTCTCCCGGGCGTCGCGCCTGTCGTACGCGGTCTACACCCTCCTGACGCTGGTTTCGTTCTTGACCCTGAACTGGCCGATCAGCGTGCCGCGGTACATCCTGGGAGTCTTCCCGGTCTTCATCCTGGGAGGGCGGCTGGGCCGCCGGCCCTGGCTCGGGTCACCGCTCTTCGCGGCGTCGGTTCTCCTACTGGGCCTATTCACGACACTCTTCGTCATCGGCCACTGGGCCTTCTAGAAGAAGCCGGGTGACCGCCTCGGCCCGTATACTCGGGGCCTGAGCCGTCGGGGCAGCCGCAGCACGCGAGAAGCAGCCGGAGGTGGGGAATGGCGACCGACGCAGGGGTTCTACTGGCACAGGCGACCGGCATTGCTCTTCAAGCGCACGCGCTGAGCAAGCGGTTCGGCAGGAAGGTGGCGCTCGACGCTGTCGATCTCACCGTTCCCGCTGGCAGCGTGACCGCGCTCGTGGGCCCGAACGGCGCCGGCAAGACGACCCTCATCCGCGTGTGCATGGCGTTCGAGCGGCCGAACGGTGGCATGGTCGAAGTGGACGGCGTGGACCCCTGGAAGCACCGCAGCGAGGCGCTGCGACGTGTCGGCTACGTGCCTCAGACCCCGGCCGTCTACCGCGGCCTGGATGTCGACGACCACCTGGCGATGGCACGGAGCCTGCACTCGGGCTTCGACGCCGAATACGCCCGAAAGCGCCTCAACCAGCTCGGCATCCCGCTCGATCAACGCGCCGACACTCTCTCCGGCGGTCAGGCGGCGCAGCTCGGCCTGGCTATCGCGCTGGGAACACGGGCCAAGGTCCTGCTGCTCGACGAGCCGCTGGCCAACCTCGATCCGCTGGCCCGCCGCGAGTTCATTCAGGTTCTGATCGACGCGGTCAAGTCGGACGGATCGACGGCCCTGCTTTCGTCACACATCGTCACCGACGTCGAGGAGGCCTGCGACCGGCTGGTCATCCTGGGCGCCGGCAAGGTCCTGCTCGACTGCCCGCTGGAGGAGGCACGGCAGGCGCACAGGCTGACGGATTCGAAGTCGCCGCCGCCCGGAGGCGTCGCGGTCGGCTCCTTTGCGGGCAAAGGGCTCACCCGGCTGACGTTGTGGCGGGTCCCGGCCGACGCGGGAGACGGCGCATGGGCAGCGACCGAGCCGGCCAGCCTGGAAGAGGTGG
Source organism: Chloroflexota bacterium (assembly GCA_003158295.1). GTDB lineage: Bacteria > Chloroflexota > Limnocylindria > Limnocylindrales > CSP1-4 > Fen-1039. The sequence continues at coordinate 4,228 of PMIP01000006.1, forward strand.
TCCTGGGCTACCTCGCCGCGGGGCGAGGCACGACCGGCCTGCAGCTCAACTAGGGGGACGAGATGCGAGCCCGAATCATCCTGACGTTCAAGCAGCACCGCTTCGAGACCGTCGCGGTAACGATCGTTAGCGTGGGATTGACGGTCGCGGCCCTGATCGAGGCCTATCGGCTCAACTCCCTGAACGTGCCGCTGTCGTGCTTGCTGAGCTATCACGGCGACTTTGTGGATCCGTCGCAGGGGCCAATCACCGCGGCCCAGGCGCATTGCAACGAACTCGCGAAGTCTTTCTTCGACACCAAGCAAAGCCTGGACATGAACCTTGTCCAGCTCCTGCTTCTGCTCGTGCCGCTGCTCGCGGGGATCGTCGTGGGTGCGCCGCTGGTGGCGAGGGAGATCGAACAGGGGACGGCGCCACTCTCCTGGGGGCTCTCAGGCTCCCGGCGGCGCTGGCTTCTGGGCAAGGTTCTGGCAGGGGTCCTGCTTCTCGCCCCGCTGATGCTCGCGGTGGGCTTGGCCGCCAACGTGCTAGAGGGCGCACTGAGCCCCGGCCTCAATCCCTACGCCTCATTCTCGAACTACCTGGGCCGGGGCGTCATCGATGTCTTCTGGGCGCTGGCCGCGTTCGCCGGGACCTTTGCCCTGGGCACCCTTCTCGGTCGGACCATGCCCGCCGTGGTCGTCGCGCTCGTTGTCTGTTTCTTCGTGAGAGCTGCGTGGGATTCCGGCATGGGCCACTTCGTCCTGAGGTCGTTCGCCGTGCCGCAGGTCCAGCAGGACCAGCAGAACCAGCAGATCGGCTATGTGGTCTACGGGCCGGGAGGGCCGGCCTTCGCCGATATGACCCTCTACTACAAGACGTTCATCGATGGCAAGGAAGTCACCGATGCCCAGGCCAATGCCTGGTACGCCCAGAACATGGTGTGCACGCCGATCCCGACGCCGAGCGACTCGACGTCTCCTGCCGAGGCTGGCTCGCCGGGCGCCTCGAGCTCGCCGGGTGCGCCGGCGACGCCGGACTACTCGAACATGGGCAACGGCGGCATAGCGTGCCAGGGACCGACCATCGATCCGAGCCACATGCCACAGCAGATTCCCTACGTCATCCCGGGGTCGTGGTACTGGCAGATCGTCGCCCTGGAGTCCGGAATCCTGCTCCTGGGATCGTTGTTCTGCGGCGCAATTGCCTTTGTCTGGGTGGACAGGCGGCGACCCTATTGAGGCCGAGGGGTAGGGCGAGGTGTTGGATCGAGTTCGGCTGACCTACAAGCAGCAGCGCTTCGAGACACTTGCCGTAGCGGTCATGTGTCTTGGCGCCGCGGCGTGGGCGCTTCTGGCAAGCTGGCACCTCAACTCGGTCGGCGTGCCGGCTTCGTGCCTGGTGGACGGAGGCGTACCCTATTGGAACGGACCCTCGAACGCATCCTGGATACCCGCTGTCTGCCAGCTACCAAGCCAGCGGTTCACCGAGGCCCTGACCAGCCTGGACGTGGGGCTCGCGTCGTCGCTGGGCGACGTGCTGCCGTTCTTCGTCGGCATCGCCATGGGCGTGCCGTTGGTGGCCCGGGAGCTCGAGCAGGGGACTGCGCCGCTTTCCTGGTCCCTTGCCGGGGCACGTTGGAAGTGGCTGGCGGGAAGGATCCTTGCGGCGCTGCTGCTGATCGTGCCGCTCTTGCTGATCGCCGGGCTGGCAGCCGACGTTCTGCGTGGTGCTCAGGAGCGTGGCATCGATCTCCACGCCTCGTTCCACTACTTCACTTCGCGCGGCGTGTTCCTCGTTCTATGGGGAGTAGCCGCGCTGATGGGTTCCGTGGCCCTGGGAGCGCTGCTCGGCCGGACGATGCCGGTGGTGGTCGTGGCTCTGATCGTGTGCCTCTTTGCCCGTGCCGCCTGGGAACCGCTGACGGACCGCTACTTGCTGCATGGGATGGCTGTGCTGGAGATGCCGGGCGTCCAATCGCCGGGCGAACTACTCGTGTACCAGTCAGACGTTCTGTACCTGGACGGCAAGGTCTACACGGGGACGGACTGCTGGGTCTCAAATGGCGTGCCCGGGTGCCAGTACGGCCCCGGTGACGAGCCGGACCCGTCGTCGATCGGCCCGCAGCTGGCCTGGTACGTCATCACCGGCGACCACTACTGGCAGGTTGTGGCGCTCGAGTCGGCGATCATGCTGGCCGGGTCAGCCGCGCTCGGGGCACTCGCGCTGTTCTGGGTGGGGCGGCGCCGGCCGTACTAGCGGGCGACGACGCCCATCACCCCGGGGCGGCGCCTCCCAGAAACCGGGCCACATCCGTAGCGTCCGCCTCGAGTGCGGCGCCATCGCCGGGCGCAAGCGGCTCGAACGGATTGAGCGAGACCGCGCCCCCTCGAAAGGTCCATGTGCCGGCCGCCCGACCGCCCACCAACGCGAAGGGCCGGAACAGCCCGTTGTCGGCGATCAGCCGCTCTCTGTGGGACGGGACGAAGTCCTCTCGGGAGCGCCAGCCGAGCAGGAGCGGCTCGTAGGCCCCGAGCAATCGTGGCAGCGGAACCTCTTCAGCCGGTTCCGCCCGGGGGAGGTCCACGAGCCCGCCGTCCCTGTGAACGAGATCCGATCCGATCGCCCGCAGCCCCCGGATCGCGTCGCGGATCGTCAGGCCGCCCCATTTCGCCAGGTCGCGCTCGTCGGCCGGGCCGTGCCCCGCCAGGTAGCGTCGCGCCATCCAGCCCAGGGCACGATCTCGATCCACCGCGGGGATTTCGCCGAGCCAGTCCCGCACGAGCACGAACGCCTGCTCGCCGCCGACCATCGGGCCCCGGATGATGAGGCCCCTCAGGCTCGCCAGTCCCAGGATGTGCACCAGTGCCTGGCCCTCGGTGCGGACGCCGGCCGCGGAGATGCGCACGCGGAGCTGATCCCGGGTGAGCAGGCCCTCGTTCTCGAGAGCTCGACCCAGCACGGCCACGCCGCGATCGGCGGCCTCGGGCGTGACGCTCTCCTGCGCCAGGCGGCGGGTATTGCCGGTGAGGAGCTGCGGCGTCGTGAGCTGCTGCAGCCAGGGATAGTCCTCGCGGCACACCAGGTGGAGCGTGCCGCGGTTCAGCCACGAGATCAGCAAGGAGCGGTCCTGGGTCAGCCCCCGGTTCACGTCGCTGGCTACGAGGCCGGCACTCCGGGCTCGAATCGCCAGGCGCGTTCCGCGCGGATCCTGCGCCTGAACGGCCAGCAGCCTCTCCACGACGTCCACCGCGGCCGAGGCGGGCGGTCCGGTGAGAAGCTGGGCCGCCATCCGTTCCCGCGAGACATCCTTCATCGGCCCTGACTCCTCATTCACGTCGAATTGCGCCGATCGGCGGAACCCAGGCCCGGCTAGAGGCGCGGCGGGCCGGCGGTGATGCGGCGGCGCATGTCGTCGAGCGAACCGCGCGACGGATTGATGCGCTCCGTCCACCACGTGGCGCCGGCCTCGGCATAGGGGCGGACGATGGCGGCCGCCTCGGCCGGATCGTCGGCCGGAGTAGTGCCGTGGATGAGTACGTCGAACGGGTCGGTGACCGGGCGGCCGGCAGCGGCGCGATCTTTCGCGATCGCCTGGAGCACGTCGCGAACGTCCTCGGGCGTGAGGGTCGCTGTGGTTCCGTCCGGGTTGCGCCGCAGGGGCCAGACACCGTCCCATCGCGCCGCCCGCCGGAACGGGGCGGGTACCGGCCATGTGGCGCCGAGCCAGACGGGGATCCGCGGCTGCTGCAGGGGCCTGGGCAGGAATTCGACGTCGTCGAGCCGGTAGTGCTGGCCGTGGAAGCTGAACGTCTCGCCGGTCCAGCACTGCGCCACTATCGCCAGCCCCTCGTCCAGCTTGGCGGCCCGAATCTTGGGGTCGGCCTCCTCTCCCACGGCGCTGAACTCGCGCGCCGGCGCTCCGAGCCCGATGCCGAGCGTGAACCGCCCGCCGGAGAGATGGTCGAGCGTGACCGCCTCCCGCGCCACGCTCCACGGCCGGCGGCCCGGCAGGGGCGTGACCATCGGCCCCAGGCGGACCCGCGTGGTCGCCAGGGCGATCGTCGCGAGCAGAATCCACGGGTCGGAATAGGGCACGCCGCGGTCGCGCAGGGTGTGGTCCCAGACCCAAACGGCGTCCCAGCCGGCGGCCTCGGCGTCGCGCGCGACGTCGGCGGTGAGATGCGGATCGGCGAAGGCGCCGAAGTTTGGGATGTCGATGGAGAACTGCATGGCCGAAGGGTAGCGGGTCGAGGCCGAATGCCGCCGCCGCGGCGGTTTCGGACAGAGTGCCCGGTTCCGCGACACGGCGCCGCGCGCCGCCGACCGAACGCCCCCCGCCAATCGCCCTCGCCACGACCCGCCGACCGAGCCATCATTCCGCCATGACCTCGGCCCGCCTCCGCATCATCCACGTGGACCTGGACGCCTTCTTCGCCGCCGTGGAGCAGCGGGACCGCCCCGAGCTGCGTGGCAAGCCGGTGATCGTCGGCGGCGACCCGCGGTCCCGCGGCGTCGTCAGCACCTGCAGCTACGAGGCACGCAAGTTCGGAGTGCATTCGGCGATGCCGCTCCGGACGGCACTCGGGCTCTGCCCGCAGGGGATCTTCCTGCCGGTGGACGGGGCCAAGTACCAGCGCGTCAGCCGCGACGTGATGGCCGTGCTGCGGCGCTTCACGCCGGCGGTCGAGCAGGTCTCGATCGACGAGGCATTCCTGGACGTCGCCGGTTCGGAGGCGCTCTTTGGGACCGCGCCGGAGATCGGCCGCCGCATCAAGGCCGAGGTGGTCGCGGCCACGGAGCTCACCGTCTCGGTCGGCGTGGCGACCAACAAACTGATCGCCAAGGTTGCCAGCGACCTGCGCAAGCCCGACGGCCTGGTGGTCGTGCAGCCGGGCGAGGAGGCGGCCTTCCTGGCCCCGCTCGAGATCCGGCGGCTCTGGGGAATCGGGCCCAAGACCGCCGAACGGCTGCACGGACTCGGAGTTCGCACTATCGGCGAGCTGGCGGCACTGCCGGTCGAGACGCTGGCGCGGGCCCTCGGCGACCACGGGGGGACGTTGCACGACCGAGCGCTGGGCATCGACGCCGATCCGGTCATCGGCGGCGGCGAATCCGCGAAGTCCGTGAGCCATGAGACGACGTTCGCGGTCGACGTGACGGACCCGGCCGAGATCGAACGCACGTTGCTCGCCCTGACGGAAGGGGTTTCGGCCCGGCTGCGGGCGGCCGGCATGCGGGCCGGGACGGTGGCGGTCAAGATCCGCGACTCGCAGTTCCGCACGATCACCCGCCAGAAGCATCTGCCCGAGCCGTCGGACCTGACCGAGGAGATCTGGCGGGCGGCGCTCGAGCTGACCCGGCCGGAGGTTCGCGGCAAGAAGATCCGGCTGCTCGGGGTCGCGGCGACTCAGCTCGGCCAACCCGAGCAGACGACCATGTTCGAGGTCGTAGACTCCAAGCAGCGACGGGTAGTGGCTGCCACGGACGCGGTCCGGCGGCGCTTCGGCGATCGGGCCGTCACGCGGGCCAGCCTGCTGCACCGGCCGTTGCCGGCTCCGTTCGAGCGTGATCCCAACTCGGCGGTCGAGGGGCGTGTCGGGGTGCCGAAGACGGAGGACGAAGGCTAGGCGGCGTCGACCCGGAGCCTTCGATAGAAGCGGGACGGGCAGTCCCTGCCGCCCACGGGCCTCTCTCGGCCAGACGACTGGTGTCCGCACTGCCCGCGCAGTAGGATGCGCAACTGAGGGTACCTGCCCGCTTGAGCGGGCGCGCCGTATCCCTCGGAGTGGTAAACGCGCCGGCCCAAACGTTACGGGCCTGGCCGAGGAGGGTCATTCCGATGAGAAGCCCACGCTGGTTGCTTGCCTGGCTGCTGGTACCCGTTATCGCGGCTACAGCCGCCAGTACCCCCTCGCCGGCGCTGGCGCAGTCGGCAGCTCCGGCCGCCGTCGTGAGCGGCGACTGGACCCAGTTCCACAACGACGCGGCCCGCGCCGGCTACAACGCCGCCGAGGGAGCCATCTCCCCCGCCAGCGTGGCCAACCTGGGCGTCGCCTGGACGGCTACCACCGGCAACGGGATCGACTCCTCGCCCGCGGTCGCCATCGGCGTCGTCTACGTCGGCT